>CANQAW010000022.1 GCA_947589525.1 Candidatus Gastranaerophilales bacterium | reverse complement strand
TATAACCTATATTGTCATCAATCTTACCGATTTTGGGCGGTTTAATCGAAACCGATTTAAGCTCGATTTTAGCTCTTTGAACCGTATAAACTTTATTTTCTTCCCCTTTTCTTTTGATTAAAAGCTTAACATAAGTTCCCTCTGGGCCTCTTATTTGATCTGCCGCAGCTTCAACTTTAATGCCTTTTGTTGATTTTCCGTCAATTTCAAGAATTTCATCTTCGCTTTTAAGTCCCGCCTGTTCCCCGGGTGTATCTTCCAAAGGTGCAATGATTAAAAGTTTTCCGTCCCTAACCCCTATTTGAACGCCTATACCGTTTAAAGAGCCTTTAATGCTTTCCGTTTCTTCTTTATATTCTTTCGGAGTTAAAAATTTGGTATAAACATCGCCTAAAGAATCGACCATTGTAGATATTGCCACATAAGCATCATTTTCATCCCGAATAACGGAATCGTATTTATGTCTCCAGCGCTGCCAATTTTGTTGATTTTGAGTAGAATCAACATACTTTGCCGAAATTAATCTCCATGCGCGGTCATATAATCCTTGAGGAGTAATTGCAAGAGCGGGGTTTTGCGCATTTGTTGTTAAAAACAATATAAATATTGCAATAAATATCGAAAATCTTTTAAGCATTTGTTTAATTGTCATATTTTTTTCCTTTTTTTACAAATTATATTATAACAAAACTATTTATGTTTTCTACATATAAAATAACTAGATAATATAATCAATGGGGATTATAAAATATTTTTATATGTTTTTGTAAAAATATTTTATAAAAAATTCCGTTTTTGTGCATTTGAATTGACATAGCATGTCAAAAATTTTAAAATATCATTGGATAGTGTATGTTTAAAACGGTAAAAAAAGTAAATGAGAAAAGTTACGGTGAATTAAAAGAGTTTGTAATTCATTCTTTTTTTGAAAACATTTGTAATGAAATCCCTTTTAAAAATAAAGAATTATCCAATCTGCAAAAAAGCGCCGTCGCAAACAAATATTTTGATATAGTTTCAATTCTGCTGTCGTATATTGCAACGGACAATTACAAAAAAGGCGCAAGATATTACCAAACACTTAATCTTTTAAATGATGCCAAGTATCTTGCCAATTCTTCCTCAAGCACGCTGGCTTCAAAAATTAATCTTTTTTGCTGTGCTTTAATCGAATACTATGAAAAAAACATTGAAATTGCCATAAATTTAATTAATGCAAGTTTGTTTATAAAAGTAAAGGACGAACAAAATTTAGACGAAGCAATATTTTCCTTTAAGCAAAAAATTGAAAGCGAAAATGCCCAACGGGCAATTGATTCTCTGCCTCCGTCTTTTATTCCGAATGAAATTAAAGATAATGCTCTTTTGGCACTTTTGCAAGTCGGCAGAACAATCGCAATAGAAACAAATATAGACAGTTTGCTGACAATAATCGCTCAGCAAATCCAGCAAGCGCTCGGAGCGGACAGGTGCACTGTATTTCTGCTTGATAGCGAACACAATGAGCTTTGGAGTAAAGTTGCACTCGGCTTGGAGCAGAAAGAAATACGTTTTTCCGCAGAAAAAGGACTTGCGGGACATGTAGCAATGACAGGCGAAACGATAAATATTAAAAATGCCTATGAAAGCGAATATTTTAACAAAGAAATAGACTTAAAAACGGGTTATAAAACAAAAAATATTCTCTGCATGCCCATTCGCAACCTTTCTCACCAGATAGTAGGAGTTTTTCAAGTTTTAAATAAGTTTGAAGGAGATTTTACTCAGAAAGATGAAGACCTTTTAATTGCAATAGGTTCAAGCGCAGGAATTGCAATAGAAAATGCAAATTTGTTCAATCGGCAGAAAAAACTTATTGAAGAACAGAAAAAAATGTTTACAAGCTTTATAAATGCGCTTTCCGCATCAATTGACGCACGTGATAAAATCACTTCAGGACATTCAAAAAGAGTTATGATGTATGCCTGTTTAATTTGCGACAAGTGCAATTTAGATGAAAAAGAAAAAGAAATCATAAAAAATGCCTCTCTTTTACATGATATCGGAAAAATCGGAATAAAAGACGCCGTTTTACAAAAAGAAGGGAAATTAACTCCTTGTGAATATGAACACATAAAAGAACATGTAAAATTAACTCATAATATATTGGGGAAAGTTTATTTTTCAAAAGATTTTAAAAAAGTTTCCTCAATTGCATCTTCTCACCACGAAAAATACGACGGAAGCGGTTACTTTAAAGAATTAAAAGGAGAAGAAATTCCTTTCGGCGGGAGAATATTATCCGTTTGCGACGTATTTGACGCAATAACATCAAAAAGACACTATCGTGACAAAATGGAAATTAAAGATGCGCTTGAAATTATTATCAAAGGAAAAAATAAGCATTTTGACGAAAACATTACCAATGCTTTTTTAAATATTTCGACTTATGATATCTTAAAAATAATGTTATCTGATTTTGACATTAATATTAACAAAAATGATGAAAAATTGTTGCAGGAGTTTAATTTAAACGAATTGTATGATATTGTGGTTAAAGAAGAAATTATTGCCAAAAAAGAAAAACAACTAATTCAAACATTTAACAAATATTATCGTTATAATTCTTAAAGAGGATTAAAGTGAGTTTAAAAAGAACAAAAAATAAAATAATTTTGTCTTTTGTGATGTTTTCATTTGCCCTTAACTGTTTTGCAAATGAAGATTCGCTTTTGATGCCTTCTTTTAAATCAAAAGTTCAAAACACAAAACAGAACTCTTATTTTAATCTTGCAAACATAGTTGAAGGAATTTTAAACAACGAGCAAAAACCTGTTGAGGAAAATTCCGCCGATAAAAAATCTCAAACAAGAAAAGAATTTATTCAAATTACTTCCAAATTTAATCAGGGTAATGCAAGCGTTGCTTATGACGAATATGAAAAACTGATTGACAACATTGAAGAAGATAATGCCCTGCTTGCAATTTCAAAAGTATTTTACGAGATAGGATTTTTCTCTCTCGGCGCAAAATCGGTTAATAAAATTGTATATAAAAATCAATTTTTTAATATTATTTCGGATCTTGAAAAAAGTTATCTTCCCAAAACGGCATTAACCAAAGAAGAAGAAATTTATTTTGCAAAATTGTACTCAAGCATTTATTTTGATAATTCCGCATCGGAAACAATAAACGAACTTATAAGCAAAAAAAGCCAATATCAAAAAAATGACTTTTATCATTTTATGTTATCAAGGGCTTATTTCGGAGAAAAAAAATATTCCGATGCGCTGACTTCCGTAAACAAAGCAATTTCTCTGGCGGGCAATTGTATACAGTATCAAATTTATAAAATCGATGTTTTAACGGCTTTAAAAAAATATTCCGATGCTCTAAAAGTTGTTGAAAAACTTGAAAAAACGCAGAATATCAATTTTGCACAAGATTTAAAAATCAAAAAAGAAGCAATTTTAGCTCAAATAACAAAAAATGATTCGCAAAGAAAATACCATACCGTAAAAAAAGAATTTTTGGAAGGAAATTTTGAAAAAGCTAAAAAAGACTGCCAAAATATTTTAAATTTTGACAAGGACAATTCTCAAATAATTACAATGTATGCCAAAAGCGAACTTGCGCTCAATAATGTTGAGAGAGCAAACAGCTATTTTGTAAATTCATATAAAATTGATAAAAATAATCTTGAAACAATAGTCGGTATCGGGGACATTAAATTTATTCACAAAGACTACAAAAATGCCGTTAAAATGTATAAAAAAGCTTATAATCAAGATAAAAACAATTATGAAATAATTATAAAACTTTTTAATGCACAAAAAGAATATGCAAAATACCCCAAAGAAATTAAAAGGCTTGAACAAAAACTTGATACCATACCTCAAGGCGAATATTTGGCTTATTATATGAGCGCAATATCAATTGCTCAAAAAAATGATGTTTTAAAAGAAGACTTTCTAAAAAAAGCTCTTTTAATTAACCCCAATCATGAAAATTCCTTAGGAGGACTGGTAGAGCTGTATTTAAAAAACAATAATTTTGAGCTTGCAAAAAGTCTGATTTCGGACACATCTTTAACTTTAGAAAAAAATTACTACTATTATTATCTTTGCGGACTATACAATCAAAGCATTAACAAAAGACGGGAAGCAATAAGATTTTATAAAACTTCTTTAAACTTGAACCCTTCTTTTGAAATTGCTAATATTAAATTATTAAAATTAATACCCGAAACAGATGAGGAAATTTAATTTGGCAATAACCATAAAAAGTGCGGCAAACAAAGGTCTTGAAATATACGAAATTAATATAGAAGTAGACACCATAAATTCAATTCCTCAGGTAGTAATAATAGGTCTCGGGGATACGGCCATTGCGGAAGCAAAAGAAAGGCTCAGACTTGCAATTAAAAATTCTTCTTATTCTTTTCCCGCCGCAAAAGTGGTGATAAATCTTGCGCCTGCGGATTTAAAAAAAGAAGGAAGCTCGTTTGATTTGGCTATGGCTGTCGGAATTTTAGCAAAAGAAGGAGCAATCAAAGAATTTAACGGCGAGAACATTGCCTTTTTGGGAGAATTATCGCTAGATGGTTCACTGCGCGCAATAGACGGTATTTTACCGATTATTTCGGGTTTGGAAAAATTAGGAATTAAAAAAGTGGTTCTGCCTTCGTCAAATCTTAAGGAAGCAAGTTTTATAGATAATATTGAGGCATTGGGCGCTGATAATTTATCGGAAGTCGTATGCTATTTAAACGGCGAAACAACGCTGAAAACTTTAAAACAAAATGTGCAGGATTTTTTGGAAAATGAAGATAATGATTTTGAAATTGATTTTTTGCAAGTTAAAGGTCAACTGCAGGCAAAAAAAGCTCTTGAAATATCAGCCTCGGGCGCTCATAATGTTTTAATGTCAGGTTCTCCCGGAGCCGGCAAAACAATGCTTGCAAAAGCTTTTATGTCAATTCTGCCCCCCTTAAACAAACAAGAAGCAATTGAATTAACAAAAATATACTCTATTTCAGGATTATTAGACAGAAACATGCCTTTAATTACAAAAAGACCTTTTCGCTCGCCTCACCATAGCGCAAGCGCAGTAGGTATCATAGGAGGCGGGTCAACCCCAAAACCCGGAGAAATTACCCTGTCTCACAGAGGAGTATTGTTTTTGGATGAAATGGCAGAATTTCCCCGCTCAACTCTTGAAGTTTTAAGACAGCCTCTTGAGGAAGGAACGGTTACTATTTCAAGAGCGCAAACAAGCGTAAAATATCCCGCAAATTTTATCCTAATCGGAGCAATAAATCCTTGCCCCTGCGGGTTTTTAGGAGACAGTATAAAACCCTGTACATGCTCGCAATATCAAATAAACCGTTATCGTTCAAAAATATCCGGTCCTTTGCTTGACAGAATTGATATACAAATAAAAGTCCAAAGACTGAAAGACGAAGAACTTTTAAATAACAGCGCTTGCGAAACTTCGGCACAAATCAGAAAAAGAGTTATTAAAGCAAGACAAATCCAGCTGGAAAGGTATAAAAACGAAGGAATTATAACAAATTCCGAGCTTACGCCAAAGTTAATCAAAAAATATTGCAAAATTAACGAGGATACAAAAAAATTCTTAAAAAATGCCATAAATCAGTTTAATCTTTCCGCAAGAAGCTATGACAGACTTCTTAAGATTTCAAGAACAATAGCAGACCTTGAACAAAAGGACAATATTGAACTTTCTCATATAGCTCAAGCGCTTCAATTAAGAAGTTTTAATTAATTTTAATTTGCTTATCATTTGAATAAGTATAAATTATTGAAAATAACGAAATATAAAATATAAGCTCGCTTATCTCTTCAAATACATCGCTGTGAATGCAATGCTCTGCCAGAGTTCCTAAAATTATACCCGCTGCTGCAAATAAAATATTAAAAATGGGAAGTTTATATTTTAAAAGAAAATCAAACAGATTTATCCAAAGTTTATTAACAAGAAAATATACTCCCGATAGTGCGATATAAATTCCGTAAATCGGATTAACCAAATATCCGTAAGGAATATCTTTCCAAGTATAAAATGCGTAAGGACCGCCGTTTGGAACATGGAAAAATATAGTTCTTCCGCAGTTTACTTCTCTTAAAATCAAAATTGTTAATATCCAAAATACAAAAATAAAAAACTTTTTATTTTCGGGGTTTTTTGCCCTGAGAGCAAACCAGCATCCCGCAAACAATATAAGCATCTGAGCGTTTTCCAGAACTGAATTTTCCCATCCCCAGCAAGCAGGCACAAAAGCTGTCAAAGCAGGAATTAAAAAAACCGAACAGCCGAGCGCAAAATACGAGAAAATATCAAATTTAAAATTAAAATGCTTTAATAACTTCAAGCCTTTATCCATAATCTTTTTTCCAAAAACTAAACTTTAGTTAATAATATTATACAAAATAATTTTTTAAAATAAAAAATTAAACAATGTAACGTTTTTGACTTAAAAATGTAATGTTTATAGAATGTTTACTATGTGTAGAATCGGAGCAATAAAATCAAAGAACAAAATCCACCCTTCTATTGCACTAAAACTTATGCGAAGCCAGCAGGAAGGACACGATGATTCGGGTTTTGCTTTTGTAATGCAGGATTTAGGGGGATTATTTGAAAATTACAAAGATTTACCCCTGTTATCAATGTCATCTACCGTTGAAGGTTCAAGGCTTGTTGAAGATATCCTTCATCAAATCGGTTTTCAAAGGGTAATGCAATGGTCGCCCGATATTAACAACAAGCCCGATTTAAAAATCGAAGCTATGCCTAATTATATCTTTGAAGTTCTTCAATATCCAAAAAGCTACAAACACGCAACAAAAGAGGAAAAAGAAGAACTTTTAATTGATACGGGTTTGAAAATCAGAAAGGCGCTTGAAAAAAATTCTTTAGGATTTATCTACTCGCTTTGGCCCGATACTTTAACCTTAAAAGAAATCGGCAGTCCGAAAGATATCGGAACTTATTTTAATTTATGGCATGAAAATAAAGAACTGGTAAGCTCGATAATCACTGCTCAATGCAGGCAAAACACAAATTATGACATTGTGCGCTACGCCGCTCACCCTTTCTTTTTAGAAGGTTATTGCGCACTTGTAAACGGGGAAAATACTTTTTTTGAAAAAAACAGAGACTATGAGCAAAATCTCTACAAAGGCTACATAGGTTTTGAATCGGATTCTCAATGTCTTTTATACGCTCTTCATTATGTCGATAAAATCTTAAAATGGCCTTTAAGATATTTTAAACACATTTTAACCCCGCTACCTTATGATGAAATTATCAAAAGAAAAGATAAAGAAGTCCTTTTAAGAATAAAGGCGTCTTTATCCAATTTGGAAATAAACGGCCCTAACACTCTTCTTGCGGTCACTCCCAAAAAAGAATTATTATGCGTTTGCGACAGCAAAAAACTAAGACCTATTGTTATAGGAAGAACACAAGATACCGTTATAATGACATCGGAAGTTGTAGGGATAAATGATGTCTTATCAAATCGCGACACTAAAGACGATATTTACCCGACGGAAAAAGAAACCGTAGTGGTTAAAGACGATTTAACAATTGAAAGATGGCAACAATAAAAACGAAAGAGTAAAATGACTCAAGTTAAGATAAACGAACTTCATAAAAACGACCTGCCTTGGATTATAGAATACGACGAAACAAAATGTATTCAATGCGGAAAATGCACTGCCGCATGTTCTTTTGGGGCAATTAAACCAAGCGTTGAAATAAGGAAAGATAATTCAATTTTAGAAAAAAATAAAATAAAAAAAGTTCTTATTATAAAACAAAAAATTTCTTTGGATAACTACTGCACGGGTTGTTCCATGTGCGCAAACGTATGCCCCACGGGCGCTATTAAAGCAATAAGAAACAAGGAAGATAAATATTCCGTTGCTTATAGAGCAAAAAAAGCTGATTCCTTTAAAAAAGGCGGCCGCTCAAATCTGAATACCGAGGGAAGAACCTTGGATAAAATCAAAATCGGAAGAATTTCTCAAATGACTGACCCGTCGTTAGATGCCATGCGTCATACTTTTGAAATAAGGACACCGTTTGGCAGAGTTTTAAAAGCGGATAAGTTAAATTTTGAAATTAAAAACGGAAAAATCGTCCAAAATAAAAAACTTCCTCCAAACCGCTGGATTTATCCCGTAATTTTCGGCGATATGTCAATCGGGGCAGTTTCTTGGAGAATGTGGGAAGCACTTGCCATTGCAACCGCTTATTTAAACGAAGTTATGGGTATTCCAATCAGAATGTGTACGGGTGAAGGCGGTATTCCGACCAAACTTTTAAAATCCAGATATGTAAAATATATGATTTTGCAAATTGCTTCGGGACACTTCGGCTGGAACAGGATTATTCAAGCCATGCCTGATATGGAATATGACCCTGCCGGAATTTTAATTAAAATCGGACAAGGCGCAAAACCCGGCGACGGCGGGCTTTTAATGGCAAGCAAGGTCACAAGATATGTTCAGGAAATCAGAGGAGTTCCGAAAGCAGACTTGCTTTCTCCTCCGACTCATCAGGGGCTTTATTCAATTGAAGAAAGCGTTCAAAAAATGTTTTTATCAATGAACAGCGCTTTTAAATTCAAAGTTCCCGTTGCAATTAAAGTAGCGGCATCATCCACAAGCGTTTCCGTGTATAATAATCTTTTAAGAGACCCTTATAATATCGTCGGCGGATTTTTTATAGACGGTTTAGCGGGCGGAACGGGAGCAGCGCACGAAATATCCCTTAATCACACGGGTCATCCCATAACATCAAAATTAAGAGATTGTTATTTAACAGCGGTAAAACAAGGCAGACAAGGGGAAATTCCTCTTTTTGCAGGGGGAGGACTGGGACAAAATGCAACTGCTGTAATACGGGTAAATGCCCCGCAGGAATTGCAACTCAAAATCTTCCTCTGGTAAAAAGGCTGGATGTTGATACAGTAGCGCAAAATTTGGTTAATTACATACTTGCAACGGATATCGAACTAAAAAAACTAATGGCGCCTGTCGGATGTTCCACTCTGCCTGTCGGAAGGTCGGATGCTCTCATCACGGTCGATAAACATATTTCTCAAAGATTAGATATTCAATATTCTTGCTAAAGAGGAAAAAATGAAAACTTGTAAAATAAATGCTTTTGATAAAAATAAAAGAATTTCAACCCAAGACCTTTTGCAATTAATTCAGGAAGAAATAGACAAAGGAAAAACCGATTTTGAAATAAATGCCTGCGGTCAGCACGATATAGCAGGAGCGCTTTGGGCAAAAAACAAAAATAAAAAATTAAATTTTACAATCAGAAACCCCGGACAAAGAGTAGGCGCAATGGCAATGAAAAATACTTTTATCACTGTCATAGGAAGCGCAAGCGCGGATGTCGGCTGGTTAAATTCGGGGGCTGAAATTATAGTTAAAGGAGATGCGGGAGATACGGCTTCACATTGTGCCGCAAGCGGAAAAATATTTATAGCAGGGCGGACAGGCGCACGCTCGGGCGCTCTTATGAAGCATGACCCCAAATTTAAACAGCCTGAATTTTGGGTTTTGAAAAACACGGGTTCTTTTTCTTTTGAATTTATGGGAGGGGGAATAGGCGTAGTTTGCGGATTTGAATGCGGAGATTTACCCTCGGTTTTAGGCTCTCGCTCTTGTGTCGGAATGGTCGGAGGAGTAATTTATGTCAGAGGAAAAATTGAAGATTTAGCTTCCTGTGTTGAAGTTGTTTCACTTAATAAAGAAGATAAAAAATTTTTAAAAGAGGGCTTAAAAGAATTTTTAGAAAAAATCGACAAAGAAGAACTTTATTCGAAATTAACAAAATTCAATGAATGGAAAAAAATAATCCCTGCTTCAAAAGAAAAAAAAGTGAAAAAAATTTCAGTTGCGGAATTTAAAAAAAATCACTGGTTTAAAGAAGGACTATTCGGAGATTTGGTTGAAGATAACGGAGAAATTTTTTATCTTGGTCAAAGCGGTTGTGCAAGATTAAGAAAACCCTTTTGGAATAAAAAACTTTGTATAGGATGTAATTTGTGTTTAAATAACTGCCCTAACCAAGCCATAGAAAAACAAAACAATAATTATATTTCAAAAGATACTCTTTGCACGGGTTGCGGAATTTGTGAAGCGGTATGCCCAAAGAGCGCTTGGAATACTGAAGATATTTTTTAATATTTATATAAACCGAAATACGGATTATATTTCTTTTCATGCCCTATAGTAGTGCTGTTTCCGTGCCCCGGATAAACTTTTATATTATCATCAAGAGCAAACAGCTTATTTTTAATGCTTACCTCAATTTCTCTTATATCCCCGCCAAAAAGGTCACACCTGCCGATAGATTCTTTAAACAAAGTGTCGCCTGAAAATAAACTGTCTGAAATTAAATAACAAACTCCGCCTTTGGAGTGGCCTTTTGTATGAATAATTTTAATTTCGTTATCCGCCAAGCGTAAATTTTTGGTATTTTCGTCAATAAGGGCATCTGCGCAGGGAACTTTTATTTCTTCAACTCCCGACATAGAGCATTGATGAGGAACTTGATTTAAAAGCGCAAGGTCATCTTTGTGCATTAAAACTTGAACCGAAGGAAATTTTTCTTTAATTTGAGAAAGACAATAAACATGGTCAAAATGTCCGTGAGTAATCAAAACATATTTTAAATTAAGCGAATTTTTTTTAACAAAATTTGAGATTTTATCTATATCGCAAGTACAATCAACTAAAAGCGCCTCTTTGGATTTCATATCATATACAAGATAAGTAACTGCTCCAAAAATACCGTTATCAAATTGTTTTATTTCCATTTTGCCACCTTTTTCTCATAAAAGGATTTTATCATATCAAGTTTATTTTTCACCATTATTTTAATAAAATGAACGGGAGATAATTCTTTATATATTTTGTACAAAATTAAGCGCATTTTTTTATCGGGCATATCAAAATGTCTTTGAAGCTCTTTTAGATATCTGTTTATATATTCCTGTACTTTTTTTTCTTTTTGAAGTTCCAAAGCACTTTCTTTTTCTTTAAAAAAATTTTGCATGACAATTTTCCTACTTAAACAATATATAATTTTTAAAATCCGATTTCATTGGAATATTTCATAATAAAAGCTAATATACACAAGTTTACATTATTGTGATAATATCTTGATAGAATTGTTATGAAAAAAACAAAAACACAATTAAAAATTTTCGGTTGGACGCTAAGTATAACACTTGCAGTCTGTTTTGCCGTGTTCACACCGCAGGCGCAGGCAATCAGAATAGGTTTAAACGAAGGAATTGAAAAAACATACATAGGAAGCTCGCAAAATGCCTCATTTTTTGACGGCACAACGGGAGCTTTATTGTTTATTTCAAGGTCTTTTAAAACGTACCCCGTTAAAGCATACGGAAATTCAATAGCCATAAAAGTTAAGGGCAAATATTATGACTGCTCGACAAATGTTATCTTTGTTCAAAATCCGAAAAGCAAAGGATTTCTTGCCACCAAAAGAAGATGGTATAGAGGAGATATGGTTATATACAACCTTAACGGAAAATTAACCGTAGTAAATTCTTTGCCTTTAGAAGAATATTTAATGGGGGTTGTACCTTCCGAAATGCCCTCTCGATGGAATTTAGAAGCTCAAAAAGCTCAAGCAATTGCCGCAAGAAGCTACGCTCTTGCAAACTTAGGCAAAAGAGGCTCTCACGGATATGACTTAAAAGACACTCCGCAAGACCAAGCATACGGCGGAGCTACAAGCGAAACAAAACAAACTACGATAGCTGTATTGTCTACAAAAGGCGAGGTTTTAACTTACGATAATAAAATCATTCCCGCATATTATCATGCTTCGTCGGGAGGAAAAACAATAGGAGCAGGCGAAGTTTGGGCGCATGATTTACCTTATATTCAGTCCGTGGACGGTTTTGACAGGGGAACAAGAAAAAACGGGCACGGCGTAGGAATGAGCCAGCATGGGGCAAACAACCTTGCAAATAAAGGATTTAGCGCAAAACAAATTTTAAATTATTTTTATAAAAACATAACTTTTGCAAAATTAAAACAAGAATAATATATCTTATTTACTATATACCACTATACAATTTTAACATTATTATTATCTTTCAGTTTACCGAGCATTGCTTGGACAACCTATCCGACCGTTTCAAACGGCTTTAGAGGAAATAATTACAGGTTATCCAATCCGTTTGGAAACTTTTATAATCCTTACAGAAGTTTTTGGTCAAATCCGTATTCAAAACCATCTTCGAGCCAATTTAAAAGAATGCAGAGATTAAAACAAAGAAACAGAATGAAAAGAAATATTTTTTCATTTTTAACAAGAAAAAACAATTTTGGGCAAAATTATTTTCAAAACACATCTCTTCCTAATTTCAAAGGCTCTATGACAGGGTTTTCTACGCCTATTAACAACGGCGCTTTGAATTTAATTCCCCAAAATCAATATAATATTAATTCAAAAGACGCATATTATTCTCCGACAAGCCAGATGAAACTGTTTTCAAGTCCTCAAAACGGACAGGAGATTTATTCTTACGACGGTCAATACTACAAAGATTTACATGATATAGACGGCTCAACAGGCGTTAAAATTATTTATGATTAATTCCTTGAAAAGAATTTCTTTGAATTAAAATTTTATCAATCATATTTAATATTTCAAAACGCCTGTTGACCCATTTGGGCGCAATTGTTGTTTCTGAGTATCCAGTTCCTGCAATGCGCTCTATTACAACATTTTTAGGTAAAATTTCCAAAATGTCGCAAACTGTCTGGCAGTATTGACTTTCATCCATCAAATAAAAAGGTTTTTCTTTATATATTTTATCTAACGGAGAATCTTTTAATACGGTTAATTGGTGAATTTTAAGTGCATCAATACCTAAATCACAAAGTTTTTCTGCCGTTTGGAGCATATCTTTTTTGTTTTCGTTTGGAAAACCTAAAATTATATGAGCACACACTCTTATATTTCTTTTTTTTGTTTCTGTAACAGCTCTTTTAAAACATTCAAAATCATGTCCCCGATTGATTAATTTTAAAGTTTCATCTTTTGCGCTTTGAAGCCCGTATTCAATAGTCGGATGTTTATAAGTTGAAATTAAATCAAGCTTTTGACCGTCAACGCAATCGGGGCGTGTTCCTATGGAGATACCTTCAATTCTGTCATCAAAAAATACGCTATCGTATATTTCTTTTAATTTTTCAACAGGCGCATAAGTATTTGAAAAAGATTGAAAATAAGCAATAAAACCCTGTGCACCGAATTGCAAAGACAATTTTTCAATTGAAAGTTTTATTTGTTCCTGAACGGACAATTTTAAATCGTTACATCTTGAATAGCTTCCGACTTCATCACAAAATAAACACCCTTTATTTGATATTGTTCCGTCACGGTTCGGACAGCTAAAACCTGCATCAAGTGTTATTTTATAGACTTTTTTATTAAAAGTTTCTTTTAAATATTTACTTAAAGGGTAATATCTTTTTTCCATATTAAATTTCCGATAAAAAATATCGAGGCTTTAAATTGCGCCTCGATATTTTAAAATTAAACTTTTCTTTTTCTTGCGGCTTCAGATTTTCTTTTTCTTTTAACTGAAGGTTTTTCATATCTTTCTCTGCGTTTTATTTCAGATAAAATACCTGCTTTTTGGATTTTTTTCTTAAATCTTTTAAGCGCGGATTCTATATTTTCATTTTCACGAACTCTT
>CANQAW010000021.1 GCA_947589525.1 Candidatus Gastranaerophilales bacterium | reverse complement strand
GCGCAATATTGACTTCTTAATTTTTGAACATAAGCCCTTGATAATTCCCCCGTAATCCACTTTGACTGCCCTTTTTCATTTGCGATTTTACAATCCAAAGTGGACGCTATTTTTAACATTACATAGGGTTTTTTATATAAAATATTTTTTATAAAAACTTTGTTTAATTCTTTCGCTTCTTTTTCCAAAATGCCTTCTATAACTTCAACACCTGCATTTTGAAGCTTTTTAATACCTTGAAGATGAACCTTTGGATTTGGGTCGTTTAACGCTATAACGACTTTTTTAATTCCTTTTTCAATTATCAAATCTGCGCAAGGCGGAGTTTTTCCGTAGTGCGAACAGGGCTCTAAATTAACAATTAAGGTTTTGTTTTTGATGTCATTTTTGGAATTTAATATCGCATCTCTTTCTGCGTGATTAAATCCGTATTTTTTATGAAAGCCCTCTGAAATAATTTCATTTTTTTCTTCGTCGTAGATAATTGCCCCGACAAAAGGATTTGGCATATTTTGCCCTTTTGATTTTTTGGCTAAAGCAAAACATTTTCTCATTAATTTTTCATATATTTTATTCATTATCTTGCATTAATTCAATTTCTTCCGCAGGAAAATCTTTTTTGAATTTTTTTAACACTTCGGGATTAATTTTTTTGGCGGGTTCTTCTTCGATTGCCGTATTTGTATCCGGAAGCGGAATTCTTTGATATGTGTGAATATATTCTTTATCAAATATATTTTGATTTATGTTTACATCTTTTATTTTTTCAAAAAATCTCGGAATAAGTCCCGTTGAAACAAGCTCTCTTTCTTGGTTTAATGCGAATATTTCTTCTTTAATGCCGTTTGTTATTTGAGAAATTGAAGCAATTTTTCCTGTTTCATTTTCGGCTTTTTCGCATTCTATTATAATATCAAAACTGTTAATATCTTTTATTGTTTCTTTTGCCTGTTCAAAGTTTTTTGCATCAAGAGTTGTTATTATTCCCTTTGTTTTTGAGGCAAGGCGGAAAATATCCTCTAAAATATAATCTTTTGGAGAATTAATAAAAATTTTATTCGGTTTTGTATAGGACAATTGTTCTAAAAGATGTTTTTCTTTTTCTTCATTTTTTAAAATCGAAAAATCAAAATAAGCACACAGATTTTTTTCAACATCTATTTCATTTAAATAATCAATTAAGACCCCTCTTTGAATGTCGCTGAGAGTTTTTGACATAGCGCTTAAAATGGTGGTTTTTAGAGTTTTTTTAGCGCCCGTTATTAAAATATTTACATTTATTGAAACCAAGGTGGAAAGTATTAGCGCTATTTCTTTTGAAACAACCTGATTTTCCCGCAAAATTTTAATATCCGCAAATTTATCATTGTAATATTTTACGCTGATAGTAATTTTTTTGCTCAAAGGAGGAATTGTGATTAAAAGATTAATGCCTTTGTCGTGATTAATTTCAAAATATTGCTGATTTTCGATATCTAAAGTGCAATGATTAAGATACTTGTTGATTATATTTTCAAGCTGGATGTCATCTCGAAAGCTTGAGCGGGATTTAACAACTTTTCCTCTTTTTTCTATATAAATATTTCTGGCGCCGTTTACAAATATGGTATTTATTTCGTCGTCAGCCAAAATGTTGTCAATTGTTCCGAGAGTGTTAGCGTTAAGAGCTTCTTCGTCCGAATTATAGTAATTTGGCTGTGAAACCAATTCTTTTATTTGTTCTATGTTTGGGCTGTGCTGTTGAGTTTTTTTGTTAAATCTATCTATTAGTGACAATTTATTCTCCTCTTTGCCGAATTATATCGAATATTCCATTGCTGTAAGTTAAGAAATTTTCTTTTTGAATGTCGGTTTTGTCAATTTTTTGCGCAATCTCTTTGTATGCTTTTGCAATTTTAGATTGCGGGTTGGTTATATCAAGCGGACTTTTACGATTAATTGCATCCGATAAAGCTAAAAAATTATTCGGGATTGTTGCAAAAATTTCACCATTAACCTCTTTTTGCTCAACTTCGGAATTTTCAATGTAACGATTTAAAATTATTTTAATTTTATTCTGATTATAACCAATTTTTGAAAACATTTCCAGTGCTTGATTGGTTTGTTCAACTGCGTTTTTGCTTAAAATCGAAATATACATAATCAAATCGCATGCGCTTAAAATTGAAAGATTATTTTTATCAATATTGCAATATGTGTCTATTAAGATATAGTCAAAAATATTTTCTAAAAATTTGATTATTTTTACTTCGTTGTATTTGCGCTCAACAGCGTTACTTTTTCTTGCGCTGAGTACATACAGGGAATTATATTTTTCAATTAATGAAAGAGCTGTTTCTTTGTCTGATTTTTGAATTTGCTCCGTCAGACCCTCTATATCCGATTGTTGTTTTAGCCCGAGATACAAACTGCAATCGGGAGAATTAGAATTAAAATCAAGCAAACAAACATTTTTATTTTTCGACAATTCAAAAGCGATATTTATTGCGCAGGATGTTTTTCCTATCCCGTTTGTCAGGGAATAAAAACCTATAATTTTCGCTTTTTCAATTGTATTTTTTTCTTTTGTTTTATTAAAATCGATTTTTTTAATTGAAGCCTCTAAAATAGCCGGAATAATCGGCATAAACAAAAAATCGCATACATATTTTTTTGTATCATTTATTAAAGAATTGTCAAACTCATCCGATATGGCTATAAGCTTAATTTCTGGTTTAATGTTTTTAATTTCGTTAATTATATATTCTTTGTTTTCTTTGTTAATATCAAAAATAATTAAATCAACATCAAAACTTATTTCCTCAAAATTATCAAAAGCGCCGATAAAATTAATGTAAGTTGAATTTTGAAAATAATTTAATATATTTTCCGTATCAGAGCGTTTTTTTCCGATTAGAACCGCCTTTATCATAGTTTAAACCTGCCTTTTTAAAGTTATCAAACGGATTTAAGAAATTTCAAAAGCTCAAGAAGCGCTCTTTTGGCAATATCTTCTTTGATTTTTACTCTGTTGTTTTGAATTTTTGAAATATATTTTACGGTTTTTATCTTGTTTGTTTTTTTACAGCCTAATCCTATATAACATAAACCGATTGGTTTTTCTGCGCTTCCTCCGTCAGGACCAAGTATTCCCGTTGTTGCAATGGAAATATCGCCGTATTGAAAGAGCCCTTCTGCCATTTCGACTGCGGTTTGCTCGGATACCGCACCGTATTTATCAAGAGTTTCTTTTTTGACTTTTAAAAATTTATTTTTAGCTTCGTTTGAATAAGTAACGAAATTTTGAAAAATATATTTGCTTGAGCCCGCAATATCCGTTAAATAAGAGCTGACCAATCCTCCGGTACAGCTTTCCGCACTTGTAAGCGAGAGATTTTTCTCACATAAAATTTTTTTAATTTCTTTTAAAGTTTTAATCTTTTGCATTGAAACTATTTTACCACATTTTCTTTTTTTGTAATAGAATAAAAGTATTATGATGAAAGTATATTTAGGAATTGATGTCGGTTCGGTTACTACAAAAATTGCTCTAATCGACGAAAAGGGAAGCTATGTAGACAGTTATATGACCCGCACTGCAGGTCAGCCGGTTATTGCGGTTCAAAAGTGCATGGATAATTTATTAGCTCAATCAAACGGTGCCGAATATGAAATATGTTCGGCAGGAACGACAGGTTCCGGAAGAAATTTGGCAGGGGCGCTCATTGGTGCGGATGTTATAAAAAATGAAATTACCGCTCATGCCGTAGCCTGATGTTCAAACGATACTTGAAATCGGAGGGCAGGATTCAAAAATTATAATTTTAAGAGACGGAATTGTTACGGATTTTGCAATGAATACGGTTTGTGCGGCAGGTACGGGAAGCTTTTTAGACCACCAAGCACAAAGATTAAGTGTAGATATTAAAGATTTTGGAGATATTGCTCTTCAATCCAAGTCTCCTGCTACAATTGCCGGAAGATGCGGAGTTTTTGCGGAATCCGATTTAATTCATAAACAACAACTGGGTTATGCCGTTGAAGACCTTTTATACGGTTTGTGCAGAGCACTGGTGCGAAATTATCTTGCAAACCTTGCGCTCGGAAAGGATTTACTTCCTAAAATTTCATTTCAAGGCGGAGTTGCAACAAATAAAGGGATGGTTAAAGCGTTTGAAGAAGAACTGGGCTGTGAAATTATTGTACCCGACAATCACCAGACAATGGGCGCAATAGGAGCCGCAATGCTTGCCCTTGAACATCACCAATACACGGGCGAGAAAACAAAATTCAAAGGATGGAAAATAAAAGATTTGGATTTCCACTCCGTTACCTGCCAGTGCTCAGGTTGTTCAAATAACTGCGAAGTTATAACAATTTTAGAGGGCAAAGAAATACAATCAAGGGAAGAAATTAAGAAAATATCCGATATTAAAGGCAACATTATTGCCCGTTGGGGCGGTACGTGCGGAAAGGTTTAAAATGGAAATTTTTGAAGAATTAAAACAAAGACAATTAATTGCTCAGGTTACAAACGAGCAAGAAATCAAAACTCTTATAAACGCAGGTCAGGCAAAATTCTACATAGGTTTTGACCCGACTGCCGATTCTTTACATGTCGGTCACTTTATGGCTCTTTGCCTTATGAAAAGACTTCAGATGGCAGGGAACAAACCCATTGTTTTAATCGGAGGCGGAACGGCACATGTCGGAGACCCTTCGGGAAGAACCGATATGCGCTCTATGATGAGCAAAGAAACTATTGATTATAACTCCATGTGCTTTAAAAAACAAATGGAGCGTTTTATTGAATTTGGCGAAGATAAGGCAGTTATGGTAAATAATGCCGATTGGTTGTTAAAATTAAATTACATAGAATTATTGCGAGATGTGGGCGCTTGTTTTTCCGTTAATAATATGTTAAGAGCGCAATGCTATCAGCAAAGGATGGAAAGAGGTTTAAGTTTTCTTGAGTTTAACTATATGATAATGCAGGCTTATGATTTTTATTACTTAAATGAAAACTATAACTGTAACTTGCAGTTCGGAGGAGATGACCAGTGGTCTAATATGCTGGCAGGTACTGATTTAATCCGCAAAAAAACAGGCAGAGACGCGCATTCTATGACAATTAATCTGTTATTAAATTCTCAAGGTAAAAAAATGGGAAAAACCGTATCGGGCGCTGTCTGGTTAGATAAAAACAAAACTTCCGTATATGATTTTTATCAATATTGGAGAAATATAGATGACGCAGATGTTTTAAAATGTATCAGAATGCTTACTTTCTTGCCGTTGGATGAAATTGAAAAAATGGAAAACTACAAGAGCGAAGAGTTAAATAAAGCAAAAGAAATCCTCGCTTTTGAATTAACAAAACTTGTCCATGGCGAAGCCGAAGCTCAAAATGCTCAAAACAGTGCAAAAGCAATTTTTGAAAAAGGAATAAATAATGTTGATATGCCTTCAACAAAAATAAATTTTGAAGGAGATGAGATTTTTCTTTTTGATGTTTTGGTTCAAACTAAACTGTGCCAAAGCAAAGGGGAAGCAAAAAGATTAATACAACAGGGCGGAATATCCGTTAATGATGAAAAAATAACGGATTTTAACAAAAAAATTACAAAACAAGAGCTAAAATCGGGTCTTGTTATTAAAAAAGGCAAAAAAATCTTCCACAGAGCGATTATTTAATTTTATAAGCAATTTATTTTTACCTTTTGTTTTTGTATAAAGTAAAATGAAAGGTTTTTATGCGTATTAATTATATAAATCCGGCAACTTCCCGCTGTTCATACTTAAAGAGTAATTCAAATAATAATTTTGAATGTACTCGTCCCGAATTAAACTTGAAAAAAGTCTCAGGAATGTATGCTCTTGCTTTTTTGGGAGGCAAAAGTTTAAATTTGTCTCAAACTTATTCGCAAATTAAAGAGTTTGGAAGTTTTCCGGCAGATATTGAAGAAAAGATTTTAGAGGAACTTAAAAAATCTAATCCTCAAAATAAAAAATTAATTGACATTCACAGAGAAAAATACGGCGTATTAAATCAATTGGATAGTCTTGAAGAAGTTAAGTTTTTCTTTCCTGAATTTGAAAATGTAATTTCTGACGATAAAGTCTTATATAGGGAAAATTCTTTTTTGGATGATGTTAAAAAAGGCAAAATTGAATATTTTGACCCCGATAAGGATGTGGCGCTTCAACTGCTTCAAATGTACTGGGGCGACGGATTTTCTTTAAATGATTTAAAAAATGAATTTGCGCTAAAAGATATTAATTATGTTTTTAATAAACTTAATATTCCAAAAGTTGATAAAACTTACGGTCATTATTTAAAGTTTTCGGATGAAAAATATAACGAACGTTTTACTCTGGCTATGTCTGAAAGAAGTAAAAATGCAAAACATACTTCAAACCTGACATGCGTTAAAAGAGCACCTTTGAGTCAGGAGCATAAGAAAAAAATATCCCAAGGTTTAATCGAATATTATAAAAATCACCCAAAAGAAGCTTCTTCGTTTGATGAAGAAACGCTTAAAAAATTTTCAAAAACTCCGCAGGAAAAAGAAATATTCTCGCAAGTTATGCTAAGAGCTTGGTCTTATCAAGAATGCAGAAGTGTTCGAAAAGCTATGTCTAAATTTTTATCAAAAAATGCACAAGATATTAAAATAGATGAAATTTTGGATGAAAAATCCCATATAAGAACCGATTTAAAAGATTTCTTTAAAAAATATCCTTGGGCAAAAGAACAACTTTCAAAAGCAATGATAAAATCTTGGGAAAGGCAAAAATACTTGAATGAATTAGGTTTAATATATGAACCCGTTGCAAAAGTGCCTGTTTTATCAACTAAATTATCTTATGAAATTGAAAAAATAACCCGAGTTAACGGAATAAGCAAAAATCTTTGCTATTATATAGCTGATAAAAGAGATAATCAATCTTTAGATATCCAAAAGATTGCCGATGGCGAAATATCAAAAGCATCGCTTATAATGTCCTCCGTTATGAAAAGTAATATAAACGGCATTTCAACAAAATATGCCAATTATCAAATCACCTGCCTTGTTCTTTTGGGTAGTGTTTATGCTCAGAAAGCCTCCCAAAATCCAAATGATTATACTTCACGCAAAATCAGCGATTTAATATATAATAAAATTGTACGCGAGCTGGTTTATTCAAACAAGAAATTTTCTTCAAACGAACTGTTTGCACTTGAAGAAGAAATAATGAATATAATGTATCAAAACGATGCCATATCGGATTTCTTGAAAACCAGAACAGCTTGTTTTGAAACCGTAGATAAGATTAAAAGTGAAGATATGTCCAAAAGTTTAGCAAAATATATTGATGATATCGTTAAATTCAGATTTGATTCATTTTAAAACAATTTAGTCACTTCAACTCTTTTGCAATAATCAATTAAATCCTTTTTGATTTCGGGACAAAGAATGTATAAAACAATGATATTTGGAACACACATGGCAATCATCATGGCATCCGTTATCTCAATTACCGATTTAACATTCATAACCGAGCCGATTATAATGAAAAGACAATATATTAAATTGTAAGTTAAAACTCTTTTTTTGCCTTCACCGAACAAAAATGTCCAAGCTTTTTGACCGTAATAAGCCCATGAGATTATTGTTGAAAGCGCAAACATTATTGCAATTAACGATAAAATTACGGGGAAAAACGGAATTACCGACTGAAAAGCATTGGAAGCAAGTTCAATTCCCGAGATTTGACCTATTTGTGTGTTGTCTAAAACTCCGGAGAAAACTATCGCAAACGAAGTAAATAAACACAAAACCCCCGTTAAAAATGTTTCTAACAATGCTACAAAGCCTTGAGAAACGGGTTCTTTTGTTTGAGCAGTAGCGTAAACTATCGCAGCTGCACCTGTTCCCGCTTCATTTGATTGAACAGAGCGCCTCAATCCGATTATAATTGTTCCTATGACACCGCCTGCAACAGCCGTCGGGTTAAAAGCTTCTTTTATAATTAAAGCAATTGCAGAGGGGATATTTAAGAAATTTGCCCCGATTACAATTAAACCCGAAACAATATACATAACGCACATTGTAGGAACAAGTATCGTTGTAATTTTTGCTATGCTTTTAATCCCGCCCATTGTAACAAGACCGATAAGTATTGCTATAACAAGCCCGAATATCCAAGTGCTTCCGTGCAGAAAGCTGTTTTCTCCGCCTGTTATGAAAACAAGCTGGTGGACGGATTGATTTGATTGTATCATGTTTCCGCCCGTTATACCGCCCCCGATACATAAAATAGCATAGATTACGGATAACGGCTGACCCAACCAGCGCATTTTGTTTCTTGTTAAACCGTGTGCAATATAGTGCATAGGCCCGCCGGAAACGGAGCCGTCAGGGTTAAATCTTCTGTATTTAACGGCTAAAGTCGCTTCAATAAATTTAATTGACATTCCCAAAAGTGCACCTGCAAAAATCCAAAAGGCAGCGCCAGGGCCTCCGATTGATATTGAAATAGCGACACCTGCGATGGAACCTATTCCGATTGTTCCCGATAGTGCCGTTGCAAGGGCTTGAAAAGAAGAAACTTCACCGCAGTTATCCGATTTGTGATCTTTTTTATGAGTTTTTCCCGAAACTACATCAATGGCGTGTTTAAAACCCCAGATAGAAATTCCTTTGAAATATATAGTAAAAAATATCCCCGCTGTTAAAATCCAGCAAATTATAACGGGAATTTTAATTCCGAATAAATTTATTTGATAAAAAATAATATTTGCAATAGCATCGGAAACAGGCGCAATATGTTTATCCATAAATTCATCAACATTCATTGCGTTTGCCTGTTGTAAAAAATTTAATGCTGTTAATGCAAGGAAAAGAATTTTTTTACTCATTTACTATAAACCCTTTCTCATAACTTTGGGGCAGGTTAATTCTATCAGGAACAATAAAAAATTACTATGCAAAAAAAGCATTTTTTAACATTTTGTAAATTACCTTAGAGTTTATATCTGCAAGATAATTTTTTTATATTATTCTATAGTTATGAAAAAATTGTTTTATATAGTTTTTTTATTTTTATTTTTTACTTCCGTTGCTTTGGGCAGGGAGGTTAAATTTATCCATATAACTGATATTAATTTAAACGTAAATAACGCTTATAAACTTCAAGATACAATTAAAGAAATAAATTCCTACAGCAATATTGATTTTGTTGTTTTCGGCGGTAACAATATCTCAAAAACAAACATTGATAATTTCAATACATTTTTATATCTTTTAAAAAGAGTCAAAAAAAGATGCTATGTCCTTTTGGGTTCAAGCGATGTTTTATCCTCAAGCGGGATAGATAAAAAATATTATTTAAAAAGAGTTAAAAGGGCAAGATTTTTAGCACATCCGAATAAGCCTAATTATGTCTTTAAAAAGAAAGGCGTGGTTTTTGTTGCGATGGACGGGTCTAAAGAATTTTTCCAATCCTCAAACGGTTATTATACTAAAAAAGAGCTTGTTTGGTTAGATAAAATTCTTGATAAATATAAAAATAAAAATGTTGTAATTTTACAGCATTTCCCGATTTTGCCTTCCAAATCAAAATGGCTGGAAACCGCAAAGGTTGAAAATTATCTGGAAGTTTTAAAAAAACACAATAATGTCAAAGTGATTGTTTCCGGTCACTTCGGGGATGATTATGAAATTAAAACGGGTGATATTTACCATATAATTACTCAAGCTTACTCTAAAAACTGCGCTTATAAAATTATTCAAATGGATTTGGATGATAATTTTATAGCGGGAAATTTAGTTGCAAATTAAGGAGAGCACAATGGATAAGTTTATTTCAAAAAGAAACGAGTTATTGGCAAACAGTGTTGTAGAGGCGCTTAACAGAAGACATTTTAATGCTTGTTTTTGTAAAAACAGAGATGAAGTTACGGAAAAATTAAAATCTCTTATTTCAAAAGACAATACGGTATCTTGGGGCGGAAGCGTGACTTTGGATGAACTTAAAATAAAAGAATTTTTAAAAGAACAGGGTTATAAAACGCTTGACAGAGAAAGCGCCAAAACTCAGGAAGAAAGACAAGAGCTTATTGTTAAATCAATGACAGCTGATGTATTTCTAATGAGTGCAAACGCAATTTCACAAGACGGCGAGCTTGTTAATATGGACGGAATAGGAAACAGAGTTTCCGCTCTTTGTTTTGGACCTAAAAAGGTAATAGTCATAGCCGGAATGAACAAAGTTACAAGAGATTTGGAAAGCGCCGTAAAAAGAGTAAGAAATATTTCGGCACCGATTAATTCCAAAAGAATAGAAACAATTCATCAAATGAATACACCTTGCTTAAAAACGGGAGTATGTGCCGACTGCAAAAGTGAAACAAGTATTTGTGCTCAAATGGTAATAACAAGACTTTCCCGCCCGAAAAGCAGAATAAATGTTATTTTGGTGAATGAAAATTTGGGATTTTAATTATTAAATCTAAAAATAACAATATCTCCGTCTTGAACTACGTAGTCTTTACCTTCTAATCTTGCCAGACCCTTTTCACGAGCCAATCCCCAAGAACCGCAGGAGATAAAATCTTCATAAGATACAACTTCCGCTTTAATAAAGCCTTTTTCAAAGTCGCTGTGAATTACTCCCGCCGCTTGCGGAGCTTTTGTTCCTTTTTTAATTGTCCAAGCTTTGACTTCTTTTTCTCCCGCCGTGATAAATGTTCTAAGATTTAAAATATCGTAGGCTGTTTTAATCATTAATTCGATGCCTGAATTTTCAATTCCCAATTCTTTCAAATAACTTTTCGCTTCAACTTCACCCAAATCAACAAGCTCTTCTTCTAAATTAGCGCATATTAAAACAAGGCGGGAATTTTCTCCTATATAATCTTTGACTTTTTTTGTATAGTCATTACCTTGTTTTAAATCCGTTTCCGAAACATTTGCGCAGTATATAACAGGTTTTGCCATTAAAAGGTGAAAGAAATGAAGAGCTTTTTTTTCATCATCCGAAAAATCGGATGTATCAATAAATTGACCTTTTTCCAGAAATTTCATACATTTATTTATGACGCTGTCTTGAATTTTTGCTTCTTTATCTCCTGATTTAACCTGTTTTGAAATACGTTTTGCTATATTGTCCAAAGTAGAAATATCAGCCAGAGCAAGCTCAGTATTTATTGTTTCTATGTCATCTATAGGGTCAACTTTTCCCGATACGTGAATTGTGTTGACATCATCAAAACATCTTACAACCTGAACAATGTCATCGCATTCTCTGATGTTATGCAAGAATTGATTTCCAAGACCCTCGCCTTTGCTTGCACCTTTTACAAGACCTGCAATATCGACAAATTCAATATTTGTTTCAACAACATTATTTGTATTAACCAGAGGCTGTAATTTATAAAGTCTTTCATCCGGAACATTTACAACGCCGATATTCGGTTCAATTGTACAAAAAGGGTAATTTGCACTCTGTGCGTTTTTGGTGCTGGTGAGAGCATTGAAAAGAGTTGACTTTCCGACGTTGGGTAAACCTACTATTCCTACTTTAAGCATATTTTTTCCTTAATTCAGATACAAAATTGATTGTAACACAAATTTAAGAAATTTTTAAATTTTTGGCAATTTTTGTTTAATGCGTGTTTTTAATACAATATATAATAAATTATAGGAGTAAGAAAATGGATAATATTCAAGCGATGAAATTGTCACAAACAGTAAGCAGAACTAATAATGTACAATTTTCGCCCATAGAAGAAACGCAAGCACCGCAAAAAATTGAAAACGGGGATGATAAATTAAAAAAAGCACTTATAGCGCTTGGTGTAATTGCAGCAGGTACGGCAGCAGTTGCAATTGCAGTTAAAACAGGTAAATCTCATAAATTGACCGACATAAACTTTAACAAAGGAATTGCAAGTCTTCCCGACGGAACAAAATTCAGCGGAAAAATTAAAGACACTCTTCAAAATGGTGATAAAATCGTCCTTAAATATAAAGACGGTATAATACAAAGTTCAACAAGAACAGGTGAAAAGGCAATACAAAAAACTTATGAAACGGTAAACAGCGAAAGAATAGTAAATATAGTTGAAAACGGTGTTGAAAGAAAATTTAATTTAACAAAGACGGCAGAAGCAGCAAAAAAACAACTTGCTAAAAGCCCTGACGAAACATTACAAGCAGTAACAGAAGCTGCACAAAGTGCGCCTAAAGCAACAGAAGCAGCAACAGAAGCAGCAACAAAAGCAGCACAAAGTGCACCCAAAGCAGCTCAACAAGCAGCACCTAAAGTGGCAGAAACTGCCCAAGACGCAGTCGAAACTGCGCAAAAAGCTACTCAAGAAGTAAAAGAATCAGCCGCAAAAGCTACTCAAGAAATTTCTGAAAATATTGTTTCCGACGAGCAAAAATTATCACAGGAACTTGCAAATGCAGATGCGGCTTTGGAATATGCAACAGGCAAAAAAGCAAATATATCAGCAAAAGATAGTGCAAGAGCATTTTTTGTTAAAGATGAATCAAGCCTTTTAGATAGAATAAAATTTTTAAAATCTCAAAATGAAGAATTACAAATCAACCCTAAAAACTTTGAAGCTTTAAAATCTCTTAAAAAAGAAACGGTTGCAAGTCTTTCCGATGAATTTTTAAAATATGAACTTACAAGTTCTGTTCATTTCGACGGTATTAAATTAATAGAACAAGAATTCACTCCTGCGGAACTTAATAAAATTACTCGTAATTTCAAGGGCAGAGTACTTTTAAGAGATTTCTATTCAGGTATATCTGATACTAATGAAGGCGAAGTTGAGTTACTTAAATCTCTGCATAAAATGGCAAAATAATAAATTAAATAATATATAAAAACCCTATCAAACAGATAGGGTTTTTTAATTATAAATCAGATGTGCAATGAGGGCATCTTGTTGCCTGAATATTGATTTCACTGAAACATTTCGGGCATATTTTTGTTTGGGGTTGCGCTTGCTCGCATTCTTTTTGTGTTGTTGCTCTTAATTTATTTATGAATTTAATTAAAAGAAAAACCGCAAAAGCAACAAAAATAAAGCTTATTAAAGTGTTAATGAAAAGCCCGTAATTAATCGTTACGGCGCCTGCGCTTTGAGCGGCTTCAAGCGAGGGGTATTTAACGATTTTTCCTTCATAGTCGGGTAAAGTTAAATAAAGATTTGTAAAATCCACTTTTCCCATCAGCCAGCCCATCGGAGGCATTATTATGTCTTTAACCATTGAATCGACTATTTTGGAAAATGAAGCGCCGATTATAATACCGACTGCCATATCGATTACGTTTCCTTTGATTGCAAAAGTTTTAAATTCATCAGCGTATCTTTTAAATCTGTCTAACATATTTTCTCCTTTTTAGATATAATAATATAAAAGAAAATATTTTATAAGAGGGTAATTTATGAAAGTTTTATTAGTCTGCGGTTCGCCTCATAAAGAAGGAACAACACATAGGGCGTTAACTGAAATATCCGAGCAATTTAAAAAAGAAGGAATTGAATCGGAAATTTTTCAAGTCGGAGCTGAGCCTATTGCTTCTTGCACAGGTTGCGGGGCATGCGCAAAATTAAAAAAATGCGTAATCGATGATAAAGTTAATGTTTTTATTGAAAAGGCAAAAACTGCCGACGGATTTATTTTCGGCTCTCCCGTTCATTATGCCGGAGCTTACGGTAATTTAATTTCTTTTATGAACAGAGTCTTCTTTGCTTCTTTTAGGGCGGACAGCAATATATTTAAGTTAAAACCCGCTGCTGCCGTAGTTTGTGCAAGGCGTGCGGGTGCTACCAGCACGTTTGATGAAATAAATAAATTCTTCACAATTTCTCAAATGCCCGTTATTTCTTCAAGATATTGGAATAATGTGTTCGGTTCA
>CANQAW010000020.1 GCA_947589525.1 Candidatus Gastranaerophilales bacterium | reverse complement strand
TAAATAAATTTTTGATATTTTGCTAGACTCATATATTGAAATATACGGTTCATCAACACCCAATGATATCCTCGCAAATTTATTTTCCCTTTGCAATTTTGATATAAATAATTCTAACGATTCTACAGAAGGGATAAAAGAAGCGCTAATAGGCATAACATCAAATAAAGAATTTATTTCCTCTGGAAATAAAACTTGACGTTTTTTTTCTTCATCTAATCTGGTACATTCAAACTCATTAATATGAGTTAAAAACAAATGAATCAAATGTAAATTTGAATAGAATTTATCTGGATGTGATTGAATTAGGTTTAAATTGTTTGATAATATTTCTTTTAGTTTTCTGTTGTTAACTAATATTCTATTCTCAAATTTATTCCACAAATCCTTATTTTCTTTTAAATAATAATTTTCATAAATCATTTTATTTTCCAATAACAATGGACGTACTACCTCTTTTAAATCATTAAAAGAGTAATACTTTGTACTAAAAAAAGAATTTAACTCATTTGCTCTAATTTGCTTCCATTGCTTGACTTCATCTTCTTTAAATGCAAAGTTTTTATCAAAATGTGTGTGGCAATTTGGACATAAAACAATTAAATTTTCAAAAGAGTTATCTGCAGTGGCGCAATAAGGTCTGATATGAGCTTTCTCAATGATATCACCAAGTTCAGAAAATAATTCTTTTTTACAATCAGGATTCATGCATCTGCCCATAGATTCTGCATATAATCTCCTTTTAACATTTTCGCTTATCGTTGTTCGGTCCATTTACTGCACACCTCCTTTGTTATTAAAAATTTTTATAAAACAATCTTAGCACGAAAAAGCCTTTAAAAAGTTCCCATTATAATTGCTTTTGATTTGGTTGTTAAGTTTTGTTTTGGAAAGATTATTCCAAAGCATTCTTTCTGTATTCTTTGTATAACTTAAAAACGCATTTAAAATCTTGGAATAATTTTTCCACCTTGAATTTTAGCCCTATTTTAATATTCTTTCAAAGAAATATAATTAATTTTATGAGCAATGAAATTTGGCTAACAATTGAAGAAGTAAGCGAACTCACACAGGAAGTTAAAGAGACAGTTCGCCGTAAATGCAAGCGTGGAGAATACGTTTCAAAACACTAAATTGAAGGCAAAAGAAAGCTTTATTTTGTGCAGTTAAATTCACTTCCAGAAGTTGCTCAAGAAAACTATTTTAACAAACTCAATCCTGATTTTAACGACGTTGCAGTTATTGAAAATAATGCAGAACTTTATGCAAAAACCTCAATCCCAGCTCGAAAACAAGCCGATAAATATCTTGAATTGATAAACCTAACAAAATATATGAAACACTCTGGAATTATTGAAATTTTGCAGGATTGGAACGAAAAACATCCTGATAAAAAATCAAGCTACTCTGCTTTATGCAAAGCTAAGATTAAATATGAACAATTCGGTGAAGATGCACTTTTATCTAAAAAAGGGTTTAAAGAAGAGGAATATCGCGTAAAACCAGAATATTATGAGTATTATAAAGTTCTTTATATGAAACCTTCCGCACCTTCTGTCATTGATTGTTGGGTACAAACACTAAATTACGCAAAGCAAAAAGATAAAATAAAAACTGCAAATTTTCCATGTGATAAGGCATTTGATAGATTATTAAAAAAGAATACTCAACAGAAGAAGTAAAAAGAGCAAGACAGTATCACGAAAAAGTTATAGCAAAAGATTTTCAATCATTAATATTCCGCCATCACCCTCTACTACATCGGCATCGAACAGGATATTATTGATGAAAGTTATATGAATTTTTATTTGTAGTATTAATTTTTCTACAAAAAAAATGATTCTCATATTCATGATATAATAAACTGGTGGTATTTTACCATAAATGTATAAAGTTGCATGCGATGAGGAATTTATTATGTCTAGTGAGGAACAACGTAGAGAACTGCAACGTAGAATCTGGCAAATCGCTAATGAAGTTAGAGGTGCTGTTGATGGTTGGGATTTCAAGCAATATGTACTTGGTACATTGTTCTATAGATTTATTAGTGAAAATTTTAAAGCTTATATGGAAGCCGGGGATGAATCTATTAACTATGCAAGATTTCCTGACGATAAAATCACTGATGAAATTAAAGATGATGCAATAAAGACAAAAGGATATTTTATATATCCAAGTCAACTTTTTGAAAACATTGTGTTAAATGCAAATAAAAATGAAAATCTTAATACAGATATCGCTTCCATTTTTAATTCAATAGAAAGCTCTGCAGAAGGTTATCCTTCACAAGATGCCATAAAAGGGTTATTTGCGGATTTTGATACTACTAGTAGACGGTTGGGTAATACTGTAAAGGAACGTAATTCAAGACTTGCTGCTGTATTAAAAGGTGTTAATGATTTACAATTTGGTAAATTTGAAAATAATGAGATTGATTTATTTGGAGATGCTTATGAATTTTTAATTTCAAATTATGCCGCAAATGCAGGTAAATCTGGGGGAGAATTTTTTACTCCACAATCAGTTTCTAAGTTAATTTCAAGATTAGCAATTGAAGGTCAAACAAAGGTAAATAAAATTTATGACCCTGCAGCAGGTTCGGGTTCTTTATTATTGCAAGCAAAAAAACAATTTGATGAACATATTATTGAAGACGGTTTCTGGGGACAAGAAATAAATAATACAACTCAAAATTTGGCTCGTATGAATATGTTTTTACATAATGTAAATTATGATAAATTTAATATTGCACTTGGTAATACTTTATTAAATCCATATTTTAAAAATGATAAACCTTTTGATGCAATTGTTTCAAATCCCCCTTATTCAATAAATTGGATTGGTAGTGATGATCCTACCCTTATAAATGACGATAGATATGCTCCTGCTGGTGTATTGGCACCAAAATCAAAAGCAGATTTTGCTTTTGTCTTACATTCTTTAAGTTATTTATCTAGTAAAGGGCGTGCTGCTATTGTTTGCTTTCCTGGTATATTTTATAGAGGTGGTGCTGAACAAAAAATTAGAAAATATCTGATAGATAATAATTATGTTGAAACCATTATTGCATTACCATCTAATTTATTTTATGGGACATCTATTGCTGTAAATATTTTAGTTTTATCAAAACACAAAACTGAAACTAAAACACAATTTATAGATGCAACTTCTGAAAATTTCTATAGTAAAGAAACAAATAATAATGTACTCAATCCAGAGCATATTGATTCAATTATTAAATACTTTATGGAGAAAAAAGATGTAAAGTATGTTTCCAAAATAGTTGATAATGATTATATCGCAGACAAAAATGGTTATAATTTATCTGTATCTACTTACGTTGAACAGGAAGACACAAGAGAAGTCATTGACATTAATGAACTTAATAAGGAAATAGCAAGAATTGTTGAACATGAAGCACAATTAAGGACTGAAATAGACAAGATTGTTGCAGAAATTGAGGCAGGTGCATAATGGATAATGAAATAAAGTTTTTGTTATATACAACAACAGAGGAAAACGTTACAGTTCAGGCAGTTGTTAAGGATGAAAACCTTTGGCTGACGCAAAAGTCAATGGCTGAATTGTTTGGATGCACTGCTGATAACATATCTTTACACCTTAAAAACATCTATAATGAGGGTGAATTAAGAGAAGAAGCAACTACCGAGAAAATCTCGGTAGTTCAAAAAGAGGGTGATAGAGACGTAAACAGAACACCTACATTCTACAATCTTGATGCAATTATTTCAGTCGGTTACAGAGTTAGTTCATCAAAGGCAACAAAGTTCAGAATATGGGCTACACAGGTACTTAAAGAATACATGCAAAAAGGTTTTGTGCTTGATGATGAAAGACTAAAACAGGGTAAGACTGCTTTTGGCAAAGATTATTTCAGAGAATTGTTGGAACGTGTACGTTCTATCAGAGCAAGTGAAAGACGTATCTATCAACAAATTACCGATATATTTGCTGAGTGTTCTATTGACTATGATAAAAATTCTCAGATTACAAAGGACTTTTATGCAACAGTTCAAAACAAGTTTCACTATGCAATCACTGGTCAGACGGCTGCTGAAATTATATATAACAAAGCAGACAGGACAAAAGACAACATGGGTTTAACAACTTGGAAGAACTCACCTGATGGTAGAATATTGAAGTCTGACACAACAATTGCAAAGAATTATTTGGAAGAAAAGGAAATCAGACAACTGGAAAGAGCTGTAACAGGTTACTTTGACTATATAGAAGACCTTATTGAACGTGAAAACACATTTACAATGGAAGAATTTGCAAAGAGTGTTAATGAATTTCTTGCTTTCAGAAGATATGACATACTACCTGATAATGAAAAGGGTAAGATTTCAAAAAAACAAGCAGATGCAAAAGCAGAAGCTGAATATATAGAGTTCAACAAAACACAAAGAATAGAGTCTGATTTTGATAAAGCTGTTAAGCAATTGGAACAGAAAAATAAGGAACAAGATGAATAGAGAGCAACTTGAAAGAACAATAAGTTATAATCACCATGCAGTAACTATGTCAGAATTAGCCATAAGTATTCTTACAAGTTCTAATAATATAAAAATATCAAAGGGAGAAGAAAGTCTATTTATTTGGTGTGTATTTTATAGCATATTTGAACAAGTAATTGAGGAATTAAATGAAATAGAAGAAAGGGAATCTGGCCCATTTGATGATTTAGAATATATTTTTATAGACGATCCAGTAACATCTTTGGATGAAAATCATTTGATTGAACTCGCCGTTGATTTAGCTGGATTAATAAAATCAAGTAAATCAGAATTAAAATTTATAATTACAACTCACAATCCATTATTTTATAACGTTTTATACAATGAATTTAATGGAATGAAATATAAAAAATATATCTTGAAAAAATTAGAAGATGGGACATTTGAATTAGAAAATCAAAAAAATGATTCACCCTTTTCTTATCATTTATTTCTAAAAAAAGAACTTGAAAAAGCAATTAAAACAGGAGAAATACACAAATGTCATTTTAACTACCTAAGAAATATATTAGAGAAAACATCAACATTTTTGGGTAGAGAAAATTGGGCAGATTTATTGCCTAAGAACCCTGAAGATAAAACAAACCCATATGAAAGAAGAATTATAAATATTTCAAGCCATTCTAAACATTCAGCAGAAGAAACTTATATAATTAATGATAGTGATAAAAGAGTTTTAGAATATTTAATAAAAAAAGTTAATGAAATTTATAATATAAAAATAACAGATAATTCAAAAACGCAAAGGGAGGAAAGTAATGCCCAATAATATAACTCCAATTATAGAATCTAATAATTTTATCGTATTAGATAAATATACAAATATTATTAATTCTTCAGAATCATATCAAACTGAAGCAGAACTGGAAAAAGAACTTATAAACGATTTGATAAATCAAGGATATGAATATAGAAAAGACATTGATTCAACAGAAAGTATGTTGAATAATTTAAGAACTCAAATTGAAAATTTAAATAAAACAACTTTTTCAAACGATGAATGGATGCGTTTTTGTAGTGAATATATTGATAAAGCAAATGATTCTATAATAGAAAAAACACGAAAAGTTCACGATGATTATATTTATGATTTTGTTTTTGATGATGGTCATATTGAAAATATATATTTGTTTGATAAAAAAAATATTATTAGAAATAAAGTTCAAGTTATCAACCAGTTTGAACAAACTGGTACACAATCTAATCGTTATGATGTAACAATTCTTGTTAATGGCTTACCATTAGTTCAAATTGAGTTAAAAAAGAGAGGAGTCGCTATTAGCGAAGCTTTCAATCAAATTCATAGATACAGCAAAGAAAGTTTTAATTCAGAAAATTCATTGTACAAATATTTACAAATGTTTGTTATTTCAAATGGCACAAATACTCGTTATTTTGCAAATACAACAAAACGTGATAAAAACAGTTTTGATTTTACAATGAATTGGGCAAAATCTGATAACTCTTTGATAAAAGTAGTGTAGATGCAGCAAAATTATATTATGAATCTTTTAAAAAATTACAAAAAGATTTAGAAAAACCAATCAAAGTCGCTACAATTTTTTCTTTTGCACCCAATGAAGAACAAAATGCAATTGGAGAAATACAAGATGAGACATTTGAACCAACTGCACTAGATAGTAGTTCAAAAGAATTCCTAAAATCTGCTATTGATGATTATAATTTTTTATTTAAAACTAATTATGGTGTTGATGGCAAATCTTTTCAAAACTATTATAGAGACTTGTCTAAACGAGTAAAAAACCAAGAAATTGATTTAATTATAGTTGTTGGAATGTTTTTAACAGGATTTGATGCACAAACATTAAACACATTATTTGTTGATAAAAATCTAAGATACCATGGACTGATTCAGGCATATTCTAGAACTAATAGAATTTATGATGCGACAAAATCATTTGGAAATATTATAACTTTTAGAGATTTAGAAAAACCAACAATAGATGCAATCAAATTATTTGGAGATTCAAATACAAAGCACGTGGTACTTGAAAAAAGTTATAATGAATATATGCAAGGTTTTAAAGATATAATAACTGGTAGAGCTTGCAAAGGTTATATTGAGTTAATAAACGAACTTAAAAATATATATCCAAATCCTCAAGCCATTGAAACAGAAAGTGATAAAAAGAACTTTGTTAAATTATTTGGAGAATATCTTCGTGTAGAAAATATTTTACAAAATTTTGATGAATTTACAAGTTTAAAAGCTATGCAAGAAATAGATATATCGAATGAAGAAGCACTTAATGAATTTAAGTTAAAATACTATTTAGATGATGCTCAAATAAAAGCAATGAAACAAATAAAGCCACTTTCTGACAGGATTATACAAGATTATAAATCAACATATAATGATATATGTGAATGGCGAAGGCAACAACGAAATAATGAAGATGCCGAATCTGATATTAATTGGAATGATGTTGTATTTGAAATAGATTTGCTCAAATCGCAAGAAATTAACTTGGATTATATTCTCGAGCTAATCTTTGAAGCTAATAAAACTAAAAAAGATAAACAGTCTTTAGTGGAAGATGTTCGTAGATTAATACGTTCAAGTATTGGCAATAGAGCTAAGGAAAGTTTAGTTATTGAATTTATAAATGAAACAAATTTAGATAATATTGAGGATAAAGTAAGTATTATTCAGGCATTTTTTAAATATGCTCAACAAAAACAAACTGAAGAAATTAAAGCATTAATTCAAGAAGAAAATTTAAATAATGATGCAGCACAACGTTATATAATGTCTTCTTTGAAAAAAGAATATGCCAGTGAAAATGGAACGGAATTAAATGAAATTTTACCAAAGATGAGTCCCCTCAATCCTTTATATTTAACGAAGAAGCAAAGTGTATTTCAAAAAATATCTAAATTCATTGATAAATTTAAAGGTATTGGCGGAATATCTTAATCATCATGCAAGATATTTTAACTAAAAACTTGCCATTTATTTTTCTTTGAGTGATGTATACGACACGTTAAAGGAGGTCGTATGGAAAAAGTCGGATTAAATATTACTCCAAAAGAGTTTAAGCAATTAAGCAAGTGGGTGGAGAATATTTACAACACAGCTGTGGTTATTGATTATTTCGTAGCGAATCAGCCGGAGAGTGAAGAATGCTACAATCTTGCGCCGGTAATTAAACACTTAAGAAATGATGCAGATGAGTTGAATGCATTCTTTATAGACCACGAAAAAGATATCGAAGTTTAAATGCCGTTTAAAAGGTGTTTAATCGGTGTTCAAATCGTGTTCACAAATTTCCTCGTGAGTTATGTCGAGAATTTGTTCCTCAATTTCTCTTATAACATCCGGCGTTAAACCTTTCGGCTTTTTCTCTTGGAGCTTTTGTTTTTCACTTATCACTTTATCCTCATAAGATTTAACCGGTCCAATCAATTTCAGCATTTTAGTAACAGCATAATATCTTGCAGGCTCGACTTTACTGTTATTCTCCATATCCTTCTCGATAGAATTTATCAAACTGCGGGTAAAATCATATAAATCAGAATGCAAGGTCGTTTTAGTGCGAAGATATTCTGCTCTTTTGGTTTCCCAATCATCGGACTTTTTCCATCGGCGAAGGGTTCTTTCATTCAAATGAAGTTGCTTTGCGATATCTTCAAGTGTCATAAAATTTTCCGCATAAAGCTTAAAGGCATCTTGTGCCAATGTTTGTTTTTTCATAATTAACCTCGGGGTAAATAAAGTTTTGGTATACACAGGATAACTCTGTTTCGCAGAAACATCAAGTCCTGAATGTGTCTTAATGATACGATTTTAAGATTTAGAGTTGATGTTTTGCACTGAAAGAGCGATGAATAGTGTAGCTTGAAAGGAGCATACTATGATTGAAATTGGTAAAAAATACAGATTGAAAAAGCTAAGAGGCTGGTTTGAAAAAGATAGCGAAGAGTTTACGGTTCTGTGTTTTGGCGAACCCAATATTGTCGGCTGCGTCGCACCGGATGGTGAAAGATATGTATTTGATAAAGATTTTTTGATTGATCCTGATAAGCCGGATGAGATATACGCAGATATTACAATTACGAAAGGATAAATTATGGTTGAAAAAGATTATAAATTATACGGAACAAAGATTTTAAATTTAAAAACTCAAGAAATAGGTTTATTAATTTGTTTATGGGAAAACAAGTTCGCCGATAAAACAGTAGATTTTGCCACTTGTGTTGATAGACAAGGTAAAAGATACAACATTGAGCTTGATAATATCAGAGGGTTTGAAGATGATTTTGAAAAATAAAATGTCTATAGTATTAAAAATAACAAATTTTAAATATAATATTACATAAAATCTATCAAAATTTACAATTTTGTATTTTTTATTACATAATATTGACTTTTTATTACATTAATGCTAAAATAATTACATAAGGAGATTTTTATGCAAACTGAAATTATAAAAATAATTGAAGGCGGAATTAGCGGCGATAAAGAAAAAGTTTATAATTACGCAAAATTATTAGCTGATAATGTAAAAAAGGATGGCAATGATAAATTTTCAAAAAGGATTATTGATTTACTAAATAACAAAAAGGGTAAGTTAACTTCTCTTGACTCACTAATGGCTAAGCCTGTTGATACCGAAAGTAGAGCAGAAATGGTTGAAATTTCTAATCCTCAATTATCAACTCAAGATATAATACTTGATAAATATGTAGAAGAAGAAATCGATAGTTTTATTAAATATTACGAGAATAGAGATAAAATCGTTTTATCTGGTTTGGACTCAAATAGCTCTCTTCTGTTGTATGGTCCTCCGGGTTGCGGGAAAACAACTATTGCTCAATACATATCCAGCCTTACGGGACTTCCGCTCGTAACCGCCAGGCTGGATGCGTTGGTATCATCATTACTTGGAAGTACCGCAAAAAATATAAGAAAGGTTTTTGAATATGCATCAAAAAGTGATTGTATTCTTTTCTTAGATGAATTCGATGTTATAGCAAAACTCCGCGATGACAAAAATGAGTTAGGCGAACTAAAGCGGGTTGTAAATAGTTTGATACAAAATATTGATACGTTTAGTTCAAATAGTATTCTTATTGCGGCTACAAATCATCATGAATTATTAGACCCTGCAATATGGAGAAGGTTTACTCGTGTTTTAGAAATTAACAAGCCAAATGAAGCTGAAATTGAAAAATTGTTAGAAGTTTTTCTTGGGAATGAAAATTTCAAGACGATAATAAAAAATCAGAAACAATTACAACAATTAAAAAATTTATTTTCTGGTTTTAGTCATTCTGACATAAAAACAATCGTTCAAAATTGTCTTAAGCAATCTATAGTTGAAAATAAAAACGAAACAACTTACGTAGATATTGTTCAAGAGATATATCTATATTCAAATCATAGTATAAAAAATGAAATGGAATTTATAAAATTTTTATTATCACACAATATTACACAAAAAGAAATAAATGAAAATTTTGGATTTTCAATGAGAAAAATACAAAGTATTGCTAAATTATAGGAGAATAAGCAATGGAAGAACTATTACCAATCAAATTTTTTGCAAAAAGAAAAATAGACGAAATGCAGGTAGAAGGCGGTGGTAGTGATAAACTCCCTAAATTTGTATTGAGCGGAGAGGAATTAACAGAAAGAGCTACTCAATTAAAATTAAATTTAAATGGATTAGAACAATATTTCCAAAAGAAAAAATCCAGAAAATCCACTATTCCTATGATTGTCAGAGTAAAGATGCACAAAAAAGCATTAGCCAAATCTCATCGTCAAGAAATATCTGATTTTTTTAAAAATACTCAAGATAATGTAATAGGTGTAACCAACACCGATGAATTATTAATTAAAATACAAACTGATAAAGAGTTACAAGCTATAGGCAAAAAATTATCAAACGCTACTATCAATAAGCATGCTATTTCTTGTATTGAACAAATGGAAAACTACAACCCTGAAATATTAATTGAAGAATCTGACAAAAAATCGGATTATAAAGCATATCGAAACATCATTCATAAAAATCCTGACTTGTGGAATTTGTGGGTCAGAATCAAAATACTCAACCAACTCCTGATATTGTTTGTCATAAATTTTTGCACGAATATATTGATAAAATGTTTCAGTTGTTGTGTTTCCCATATTCGCAATTTTTGCTGTTTGAGAAGCCGGTATTCCAAAACAGAAGCATTTATAAATAATCTCAATTTGCTCTGTTGTTGCTAAATTATAGACTTTCGGCAAGCGGTTTAAGTTTCTTCGGACTTTTGGTTCTTCACTTTTGTTATCAGGCATGAAATATTTGGGGAAAATCCCCATCATACCGTCTGTTTGGTACTTTTTGCGTTTGGCATGAAACGCAGAATACGAAACCTTTAGTTTTGGATTCTTTAAAGGGATTATTTCTAAAAAACTCCGCAGTTCTCTGCAATTCATTCCTTCTGTCAGTTTAAAAAGTTTCAGATACCTGTAAATAAATTCTTTACCTCTATCGGAAGCCACGACATACAAGCGTTCTTCCTCTTTGTTATGGAAAAGTTTTTTGACCTCTTTATCCATCGCACGCCGTTCGGAACCTTCTAAAAAATCGTAGAGTTTTAGGGACGAGCGTTTGATTAAATATTTCCCCTCTAAATCTGGTTCTTTATTGGGTTTTACAATATAATTCCCTTTAAGACAATTCCTTTTTACCGTTTCTTCCTGAATATTCAGCAGTCTAGCAACTTCGGGTATTGTGAGCCAAATATCAGAATCACTGTTTTTACATGTGGGGACTGGTTTATTTACACGCTTTTTAAAATTTGTATATAGATATTCTGTATTTGATATCTTTTTAATTTGATTCAAAGTCTCTAAATCGTTAAGTGCTTTTTGAATTGTCTTTTCATTTTCTTCAAGCATTGGCAGAATGTCAGGCAGAGTAAATTTATTAAGCCCCTTTGCTATTTTAAGAATTTTCATTTGTAAGTTCAATTTCTTCTGCGTCAGCATCGTCATTTTTTAGCACTTCCTTCAAAGTTATTTCGTCTATTTCTTTTATTCCGTTTGATTTTGCGACCTGTTCCGCTTTACTGATAGTTTTTACCAATTGCCTGAATCGATTTGTGCGAGTGTATAAAAGCTTTTTGGCACAATCCGTAAACGGAACTTCTGATAATTGGTCGATTATTGAAGTTATATCTTGTTTTGAGAACGGTTCAAATTTTATAATCTCCAATAATCTGTCATATAAATGTTTGTGCCTTTGGAGCCTTTTATTAGCCGTACCCATCCCGACTAAAACAATAGGGACATTCGTTTTATCGTGAATGTCCCTTAAAGTTTCAACCGCCCGAGAATCGATTGTCAAATAATCGGTTTCATCTACAATTATAGTTCTCGGGGTTTTGATTAATTGTGCTACCACTTGATTGAAGATATCCGAGAACTTGTTATAAGGAATCTCGCCTAATTCTACAACCATTTCTTCTAATAACCAACGGGCGGACATAAGATTTGCACTCCTGATTAATATTGCATCATTTTGTGCCGCCCACCAAGTTATTGCGTAAGTTTTGCCAAGCCCCGGTTCGCCATAAACAAGCCCCATTCCTGGGACTCCGTCTTCTCTTTCTCGCAGACGGTTCATCATCGAGATTAGTTGTTTTACATTCTTTGTTTTTACGAAGACCTTTTTCATTACTGCTCCTTTCCGTATATTTCTTTGTATTCGTCTGATTTTATGTATTCTGCAAGCCAAGTTCTATCTTCAGGGCAAATACACCCGTTTTGCATATGCCATTCGTAGCGTTCATAGGCACTCTTAAATATCGGCCTCGCTACAATTGAGGTTTTAACTTTTGGCTCAAAATCTTGCTTCGGCTTTGGTTCAGGTTGCACAGCTATTTCTTTAATCGGTTCGGGTTTAGGTAATCGAATATTTTGCATTAATTCTTTTTCAAGATAATCCATATCTTCTAAATTGAAATGTTCGCGAACTGCCTTAATTGTTTTCCTGCGAAGCTTCTGCTGTTTTTCAATCTTTTGTTTGTAGTCCTCAATATCTTTAATATCTCCCATTTGATAAGCAAGCGGATGGGTTTCCGTTATACGGTTTGCCTTACAAATAAATTCACCTTTCATTGAATAGACTTTGATATACGAAAGGTCGAACAGACTGTACTTTATGACGGTTTTCTCTTTGATACCATAAAGTGCCTCATCAAAATAATCCGCTTTCAAAAACCTGATACCGTTTCTGCCGATTGATTTAATCTCTTGTGCCATCATCAAATCGTCAAGCGAATTTTCATCAATGTTTTGCTTGTCAATTTCATCAATTACTTGTTGAATGGTTTTATCTCTGTCATTCGGGCAAGGTTGGGAATGTTTAAATTCAAGCCATTTTTCTATCATTTTAAGTGCCTGCTCAATGGTTGGAGTAAAGCCGAATTTTTCGTGAATATTTTTATGTAACTTCTCATTTCGCATAAGGTAAGCGGGTTTATTTTCAATGCTTGTCCCGATGTAGCTTGGAATCAGCTTTTCAAAACTCTCCTGAAAATCCAAAAAGAAACGCTCGATGACTTTTGCTCGAGCGTTGTATGGAGTGGCATAGACAGGTTTTATTCCGAGTTTGTTGTAGACTCCTGTAAAACCTAATTCCTCAAACTTTTTATCACCATTGAAAAACTTGCTTTTAAAAGCCCTGCCGTTATCTTGATAAACGTATTCAGGAATATGATCCATTTTTAAAATTGCATTACGAAGTGCCGATGCTATATTTTGCGTACATTCTTCAAGCATAATGTCGTATCCTACAAGTCCGCCTGATTTCCAATCTAAGAATCCAAGCAAAGTAGCTCGGCAGGGTTTGCCTGTAAACGGGTTTATCACTTGGAAGTTAAGTGTATGCCCGTCTGCGACAAGAACTTGCCCTGGCTTTAAAAGTACTGCGTTTCTGACTATAAAGGGGCTTACTTTATCCTTTAATGCTTTTTCTCCGTCTCGAGCAAGAGTCCATTTGTCAAAATTGTTATCTCGAAACCATTCGGCATATCGCCTGAATGTAATATCTTTAGGTAAAATCTCTTGTCCGCGTTCTTTTAGAATATGCTTTGTTAAAGAAATTGCTTTCCCTCTTTTGTTTATAGAAGCAAATAATGTAGGTTCTTTGTCAGTGGATACTCAGAAAGACTTAGATTTTGTTAGAAAAATTATTTCAGAAAAAATAAATAACGGCACATTAGATGAAAATTTAATTTACTTATTAAATAATGAGGTTAAAGTTAATGTCTAAAATAAATTTACTTGATTGTACCTTACGTGACGGTGGATATATTAATAACTGGGAATTTGGGATAAATACTATAAAAGATATTATTG
>CANQAW010000019.1 GCA_947589525.1 Candidatus Gastranaerophilales bacterium | reverse complement strand
GGCTTTTTTAGCGACAAGAGCTTCTTTTGTTCTTAAACTTATTAAATCCCTCTCAATTTGAGCAACAAGAGCGAAAATCGTTGTTGCAACCGTTGAGGTTATGCTATCGTCTTTATTTGAAAAGTTTTCTTTTAATGAGTAAAGAACAACACCTTTTTGTTTTGTTATTTCTATAACTTCAAATATTTGTGTTATTGAACGGGCTATCCTTGAAAGTTCAGGCACAATTAAAACATCTTCTTTTTTCATCTTTTCAAGTAATGCTCCGAGTTGTCTGTTTTTATAGTTTGCCTTTCCGCTAATTTGTTCTTCTATAAATTCGACATTGCCAAGTTTTTTGATGTTTGCAAATTTCAAAATTTCTAACTTGTTTTTGTCTGTGTCTTGGTCTGTTGTGCTTACTCTTAAATAACTGTATGTTGCCATGGGCTTATTCCTTTCATTTATAAATTGTCTAAAATTCGCTTGTGTCAATCGAAAACCGAATTTTTATATTTTTATTTTAGACATCTGTTAATCAAAAACCAAGCCGTTTTGATTGATAAATTTACCTAAGGTAAATGGTCATTTTCGATTAATGTTTTTATTAAATAAAGGAAAGTAAAATGGACACGCAATATATTGATAGGCAAATTGAGCAAGAAAACACAAGACATAATGATAAAACCGCCTGTTTTTAGGACATTAAATATCTCAACTGTCATATCCTACCTCACAATTTAATTTTGCAAATAGTTCTTTAACATAAGAGCTTTGGCGAGATGATTCAGTTATACCGCACACAAAATTTTTAATTTTTTTCATGTGCCTTGAAATATCAATTCCTTTTGATATTTTAAGCTCACGAATTATCTTGTTTCTGACATCCTTAATATCATGGTTGCACTCGTTATAAATGGCTTCAACGCCTTTTTGATATATGTAATCATTAATTTTTTTTCCTGTACCCATATTAGAATTTTCCTCCGTTAATCAAGTTATTTAACATATCACTCACAACATTGCGTCTGCAAGCAAAAGCACCAGATATTGTAGGCTTAATGCCTTGCGGAATGTCAAATTCCTTACGCATGCGTGCCTGATTTGCGATTTGATATTCGCAACGTATTATTTTGTTTGTCCTCTGTAAAAAATCAAAATCAAACTGGTTGTAGTAATCTTTATACCGCCTTATCTCAGGACCTTTAACGTAAATATCGAAAGTAATTTTTTCTCTGCTTTTTGGTTTAACGCTTAAACCGTTGTCATAAGTAGTATTTTTATGTTTATAAACGCTAAACTTATCTGTTGACCGCTTTAAAACCTCGTTTAGTTCTGATATATAGTATTGCGGATGTTCTTCAACAATATTGTCTTCTGCAACATCAAAACGACATAACTCCGCTTCATTAACAGCATATTTTTCATCAATTTCGATACCTGTTAAATTGTAAATTTTCTCTGGTATTTGTAAATAATTTTCAGCCGTGATTAACCCGAGGTTCGTTGGTGTTGCAAAGACTTTACCCGAAACATTAAGTTTTAAACCGTTTGCATTTTTTTGAAAGGTTAGTCCGATTATTCTTTGTGTACAGTCTAAATCTTTTGGCATATAGTATTTATCTTGCGGAATTACAACACTGCACATATCTGATTTTAAATTCCAGTTATTTGTGTTTTCGTTTACAATTGTCATTTTTGGTTTATCTCCCATTTTATACTCCTTCTTTATTAATTTGTTTCTTTGTTTAACCTATTTGTCGACAAAATCGTTCTTTTTACGGCGATGAATACGCATGTTTCAAAATGAATTTGAAACATAAATTTAAATTTCGTTATTTTTTGTTGATTTTTGTCGAATTAATATTATTGATAAGGGTGCACGCATAATTAATCACTCCCCTCTTTCTTTTGTTGCCAGTCTAATAAAATTTCAAAAAACAACTTTAGATTTGTTTCAATTTCCTTTACAGTTTGCTCTGAAATTTCTGAGTCGTACTTGCTAAATAACTTTTTTGTGTTTTGCATTTTTCCCCTCATTATCTTGATGTAATGTTATACTCAACTTTTCAGGCTAAACTGCATATTTTTTTCAAAAAGCTATAACATATTCAGAACAATATTTTTGCTGATTTTAAACAACAAATTATTAAAAATTGATTGCTTATAATTTTTTTTGAAGCTATATTATTTACATGAAGAAATCAACCTGCACAAAAAAGTGTAAATATTGCGGAAAAAACAACGTAAATTATTACGGTTATGCAAAGGGGCATAGACGTCGCTATTATTGCAAAGATTGTAAAAAAACTTTTATTGATAATCCTAAGAAAACCACCTTAACCAAGCGTATATTTAATATATTGTATTTTATGTTAAAAAATGATTTTTATAACGAACGCAAGCCAACAAAAAGCATTGAAAAGGCAAAAAAAGAAGAAATGTTAGATGAAATTCGATGTGTTGGTAAGCCGACTAACGATGCGATATCGTGTTGCACTATTGATAATTGCGAAAACCCTAAATTAATTATATGTACCGATGATAACAAACTTGTCTTCTATAGAGTTCCCAAATCACGTTCGCAAAAAACTTGCAAAATATATATTGAATAGGCAATAATTGAAATCACAACATTATAAGACGGTGCTTATAGCATTTGGCTTACGCCACCAATTTCATCAAAATACTTCTGAAACTGCCAACATTGGGGAGTTTTTTCATGTTTATATAACATTGCCTCTTAATCTTTAGCCTATTGCTTCAACCCCAACAGCAGCGAGTTTTTTCGTATCTATACAACATTGCCTCTTGCCCCTAACCCGTTGGTTTGAGTCCAACAACAGCAGTTTATTGGGAAAAATTTTAAATAAATAAAAAGAGGCTTAAAAAGCCCTTTTTTAATCATTAACATCGCAATATCCTTTGTGCTTTGGGGATTTTTGTCTCCAGCGCCAATTGTATTTAAGGCAATTTTCTTTATTGATTTTAACTAATCCGTATTGCGTATTTATCTCTAAACCTTCTTTGCAAATTCCCTCATCAAGACAATAGTCCTTGTCGTCGGTAAAGATATAAAAGAATATTACTATCAGTATTAATATAAGTATTAATAATATTATTCCTAAGGTAATAAGAAATTTTTTAATATTTTAATATTTTTTATTTAGCCCGTTGGGTCTATATTTATCAACTAATATTCTGCAATCCGTAGTTTAATTTTGCAAAAAAAGCCTTCATGCTTGGATAATTAAAAGCGGAGTCAAATTTTTGTATTTTAATGACGCTGTATAATGGAGTTATTTGCGTTTGCAAGTACAACTTTTATTCCTCTGTTGCTGTCTTCTTTGATTTCTTTTGCAATCTTCTGAAAATTTTTGCTCGGCAAAACGATAGATTGCAATTATAAATATTCAACCGTTTTGGATAATTCATATCTGTTTGCGTGCATATTTGAAGCTCCGGCATCGGGGTATCCGACGGTAAGTATTGCAACCGGAATAATATTATCAGCTAAATTATATGTCTTTTGCGCAACTTTTAAATCAAAATATCCGACCCATGTTGACCCTAGACCTAAATCGGCGGTTTGTAACATCATGTGCACAGTAACAATGCTTGCATCAACTATCCCTTCATCTGTATTATTAAAAGGGTTTTTCCAGCTTACCTTGTTATCATAGCAGACTAAAAAGGCAAGAGGTGCGTTAAAATGGTATTGAGTAACCGTTTTTAATTTTTCAAGGCTTTCTTTGCTTTGTAAAACAAAAATTCGTTGAGACTGAAAATTAACGGCGGTTGGTGCGACTCTGCCGGCTTCAAGAATTTTTTCAATTTTATCCTGTTCAACTTTTTTATCAACAAACTTTCTGCAAGAATATCTTTTGCATGCTAAATCTAAAAATGTCATAATCCCTCCTCATTTTTATGCTATATTCAAAATATAATTTTTGCAAATAGGTAATAAAATTTAAAACAAGTTGATAAGCTATGAAATACCGAAATAAGAAAAAAGGCACTTTATACGATGTAATAGGAACATGTATTAATTGTACAAATGCGCAGGACGGGCAAAAAATGATTATTTATACTAACGGGGAGTTAACCTTTGTAAGGGAAGAAAAAGAATTTTACGAAAAATTTGAAGCCGAAAAATTATAATTTTTATTTATCATATCATAAGCTTTGGCAAAAAAAATAATTTTCATTTTTTGTACTGACACAGCTATGAATATATCGATAAACAATTTAATCAATCCGAAAAAAATTTACGCCTTAAATTTCGGCGCTAATCGTCTTGAGCGAATAAATACAAACACACCTGCCATAGATACATTCACAAAAACAAGTATTCTTCTGAAAGAAGATGAAAACGAAAAAGCCGTTAAAGTAAAACCCTATGAAACGGAAGCAAAATTTAATGCGGAAAATTTTTTTAAAAGATTAAAATACGAAAATGCTCAAGCAAAATATATCAAAATATATACAGACAGCCAAAAACCGGCGGAAAGCAAAATTCTCGATAACAAAGAAGCTCAACAATACGCACAACAACTCGACAATTTAACATTAAAACAGCAAAAAGAAGTTATAAAAATTTTTTGCGAAGAAACGGGATTTCCGAATTTGAAAAAAGTGCGCAATAATATGGAAAACGAAATACTTTCCGCTATACATGAACTTGCATTGAAAGAAAATTTTGAAATTAAATTTGCAGGCTACGACGCAAATTGCTCTTTAGGAAGAAATATTGCGCTCCCCGGAAGCGACATAGACGCTCTCTTTATGATAATCGATTACACGGATAAGCCCGAATGGTTTGCAGGTGCAATGCGCTGGAAACTTAAAAATTTAATAAATCAAAGATTGGTCAAAACTCCTGCGGGACATCTGCCTGAAGTTTTATCCGAAAATTTTATAAATGACGGTTTAAATCTTGCTTCTTTTGCTTTTAAATCTTGTAATTTCTCGCAAGAAGAGCTTGAAAAATTTCGGGAAAATTTATCGGACAGTTCAAATGACTTTGTAAAAAGCGCCGAATTTAATATACGACTTGCACAAACACTGCCTGACGACATTCAAACACGGGACAAATTTTATAAAACCGCAATGCTTGTTGAATTAATAAGAGAAGGGGTTATATTGGAAAATAATTTTTCGGATGAATTTATAAATAAAATTAAAAATTCAAAACTCTATAAATACTCAAATATTATAAAAATGCAAGGATTTAGCGATAAACCCAAACAAAAATATCTTAACAGATTAAAACTGGTTCACGATTTTAATAAATTATCCCCTCAAGAACAATTTTCGGTGATAAAATCGCTGATATATTCTTCATTAAACATATACAGCGAAAATTATGAAAATTTGTTCAGTAATATTTCCGAAGGACAGGATGAAATGGGTAATATTTTAGAAATGTATGATTTGTTAATGCACTCAAAATCGGAAATATAATTTTAATTATATTAACTTTTAATAAAATTAAATAATTTTCAGGTTCATAAACTTGAAATATTATTTTAAGCAAGCTAGTATGGATTAGCGGGTTAAAATCAACTCAAACCATTTGCATGGCCGTACATATAAGGGTGTTAAAATGAAAAAGAATGTTGTTGAAAAAATAAAAGCCGATAATTGCTGCGGGTGCGGTGCTTGTTCTAATGCTTGTCCTGTCGGTGTTATTTCTATGCAGGAAAATAAAGAAGGCTTTTTAGCCCCCCCCCCAAGATTAATAATGATAAATGTACGCATTGCGGATTGTGTGTAAAGGCTTGTCCTTCTTTAAAACCAAAATGTAAAAACAATTCAAAACCCGATTGTTATGCTGCTTTAGCCGACGACGACATCAGAGAAAAATCGTCATCGGGCGGTGTATTTACGCTTCTTGCACAATATATTTTAAACAAGGGGGGATATGTTTGCGGAGCTTCTTTTGATGACAAATGGAATGTTCATCATATTGTCATAAATAGCAAAAAAGATTTGGAAAAACTAAAGGGTTCTAAATATGTTCAAAGCGACATGGGTAAATGTTACTCGGAAATTAAAAAATTACTGGATAACGATAAGTACGTTCTTTTTTCGGGTTGTCCGTGTCAGGTTGCGGGATTATACAGCTTTTTAAACGGGAAATATGAGAAATTATATACCGTTGATATTTTATGTCACGGTGTGCCCTCAAGAAAAGTTTGGCAAAAATATTTGGAAGAAAATTTTAAAGATAACATTGCAAATATTAATTTTAGAGACAAATCTAAAATCGGCTGGTCTTGCTCGCACTGCACAATTACAACAAAAGATAATAAAAAAATCGTTTCGGACGATTATACAAAATTATTCCACGACTCAATAATTTTAAGAAAATCATGTGAAAATTGCTCCTATTCAAAGCTTCCTCGCCCGGCCGATATTACTCTTGGTGATTTTTGGGGAATAAGTGAGTACGATAAAAATTTAAATGACGGCAAGGGCGTTTCTATTGTTTTAATTAATTCAAAAAAAGGAGATTTTGTTTTTAAAAAATTGAATTTTAAATCAACACCCTCAAAAATTAACATAAAGGATAATTACAACAACGGGCATATACGCAAGGGGCTTATTCTAAATAAATTGAGAGAGAAATTTTTCGACAGTTTTAATAAATTATCATTTAACAAGAGTTTAAATAAAGTTTATGATAAATATGACGTTTGTGTTTTATGTGCGTTTTATGCCAGCAATTACGGTTCTATGCTTGTTTCTTTTGCTTGTTATAAAATTATTGAAAGTTTGGGGTATTTGGTTTTAATGCTTCAAAAACCGAGGAATATATGGGATGATAAAACATACGGAGATACAATTCCTCAAAATTTTGCAAAAAAATATTACAATATTTCAAGAATATACAGCGATATGGATGATATGAGAAACTTAAACAAGCACTGCGATAATTTCGTTGTCGGTTCTGATCAATTATGGACTTATGAAGTTGCAAGAAGTATGAACGATTATGTATATATGGAATGGGTTAATCCGAACAAAAATAAAATTGCATTCGGAACAAGTTTCGGTAAAGAAAAATATATTGCAGGCGAAAGTCGTATATTAAAATTGCAATATTTGTATGACAGATTTAACCATATAGCCTTAAGAGAGACTTGTTCAAAAATATGTGATGAAATATTTAAAATAGACGCTGTTGAAATTATAGACCCGACATTAATTCTGCCTTTAAAGGAATATGAAAAATTAGCCGACAGTGTCAATATGAAAATTAAAAAACCTTATCTTTTAACCTATACTCTGGATTTATCAAAAGAAAAGGCGCAAGCAATAAAATATACAGCCCAAAAATTAGGGTTAAATATCATAAATATATATAATCTTCTTCATTACGAAAGAAGAGCGCAGGATCAATTAAAATGGGACAGAGATTATACTCCCGAAGAATTTTTAAATTTATACAAAAATGCCTCTTTTGTTATTACCGATTCGTACCATGGAACTTGTTTTTCGGTAAAATTCAACAAGCCCTTCATATCTTTTAAAAACAAAGGAAGGGGTGAATTGAGGTATAAAGTATTTGATGATTTAAAAGTATCGCATCATATTATAGATGATATTAATGATGTGTATAATAAAGAGGAATTATTTGAAGATATTAATTATACTCAAACCAATAAAATAATTAAAAAGAAGGCTCAATTTGCGACGAGCTGGCTTGACAGCGCAATAAAAAATAATACATTCGATAAAAAATTTACTCATTTTGAAAATTATATGAATGTAAAAATGGGTGAAGCTGAAGCTGATTTAGCAAAAGTAAAAGATATAAACGAGAAATTAAAATTGTATTGTTTGAAAGATATTATTTTTAAAAAATATTATTATTACAAAATAAAATCAAAGTTATTCATAAGAAAGCACACTAAAGAGCATTACAAAGCCAAAGCGGAAAAACTGCATAATAAGGTCAGGTTAATACGTGCTTTGAAAAAAGAATTGCAATTATAAATATAAAATTTTGCCTTTTAAAACGCTTAAGCTCTGTTGTGCTATAATTAATTTCAAATAAAAGAGGAAAGAAAATGGATTTAATTAAACGCAACAAAGAACTTATAAAAAAATTTGAAACAATGATAAATACTGCTGATGAAAATTTAGCACAAGAATTGATTGATGAAAAAGCTTCTTTTTGTACTCCTGCAAGTCCGAAACCTTTATTTGGAGCGGAAGGTTATTTATCGGTTGTGCATTTTATGAGAAAAGGCTTCAGCGATGTTCAATGGCATATTAAAGATATGATAGCCGACAGTGATAAAGTTGCGGTGCAATGGGAATTAAGCGCAACACACGACGGTGAATTTATGAATATAAAACCGACAAACAAAAAAATATCCGTTTGTGTAATGAATTTTTATTATTTTAACAAAGACGGAAAAATCATAAAAGATACGGCAGCCACAGGAATGATAGGAATTCTTAGCGGTATCGGAGCAATATAAAACAAGCACTAAGGCTCAAACTTAAAAAGATTGGAGATGGCGAGAATTGAACTCGCGTCCGAAATGATACCGAAAGAGCTTCTACATTCATAGGCACTTTCATCTCGGATTTATTGGAAAATTACCGCAACCAAAAGCTAAACCCAAAGATAATTTTAAAGATTATCAACTTCAATTGACTGAATACATTTAATCTGCCGTCAACGAAAACAAATTAAACGGCTTGCATAATTGACCTTATAAATCGGCAAGCAGGACTTATAAAGTGGCTGTCGCTGTCTTATGCAGCGATTGCTCTGGGAGCAAAATCAGCTTTTACAACGTTATTAGCGTTTATTTTTTTGAAAAGTTTAACAAGTTATTCAGCTTGAAATGCAACCCTGACGATAAACTTCACCTCGTCGAAACCATTACATCCCCATAATTAAATTTTCAAAGAACCGTATTAATAATTATAACACTATTTTTAAGTTTAACAACGGTTCAATTAAGAAGAATTAAGCCGAAGTTTAAGTAAAATGCCAAAAATAGCCATAAAAAATACGGGAAAAGAAGAATACCTGCGGTTTTAGAACGCCTGTAAAATAACAGTATACACAATAAAACCAGAATAATCATTAAAAATATCATAACAAGCGAAAGTTTAATTAAATGTAATTTAAAAAACACTAATCCCCATAAAAGATTTAGCAAAAGCTGTGAAAAAAATAAAATCATACCGACGGGTTCTCTTTCTTTTCTGATATAAAAAATAAAAGATAATGCCATTAAAATATATAAAACTGTCCAAACCACCCTAAAAATGACTGCAGACGGTGTAAACGGGGGTTTTATTAACATTTGATACCATTCCATAGTTAAATTTTAGAATTAAAGTTGAAAAAAGCCATTGCCCGATTGGACAATAAAAAACCTCTTTTAAAAAGAGGTCTGAAAAAATCTGTTTATCTTGATTTCTCGTTTAGGTTAGTGTGTAGTGTGTGGTATTTATGCGTATTTGATATTTCGTGTTTATTATTTTATCTCTCTTATATATATAAAGTATATTTCAAAAATATAATTGCGTATATAAAGAATATATTTACATTTCTTTACAAATTTTATTTTTTAATTTGGCAAAATATTTCCTTCAGGCTTTTTTTATTAACAAACAAGAAACGAGAGAATAATGAAAATAGAAAAAATTAATGCCATCATCAATTCACAACCCCAAAAACCGCTAAAGACAAAAACAACCAACCCATATAAAGAAGAATTAAAACAGGAAAATTTATCTTACAGTTATTCAAATATATATTTTACTGCTCGCAAATATAACAAAAAAGCTTCAAAAAAGACTTTTGGCGAATATCAAGATTACAAAAGACTTAGAAATGTATTCACTCCCGAAACAAAAGAAATTATAAACCTTGCAAAAGAAGTCGCAAAAAAAGCAAATTCGCCCGAAGTTGAAAGCTGGCATGTATTCTATGCTAATTTAATAAAATTAAGAGAATATATTGAAGAACTTGATAAAGGCCTGATAAGACACGACGAAAACAGCCGTTATCAAATTCCTAACCAAATAGAAAGAATGCTTAGCGACAGGGATGAAAGCTTTTTTGACAAAGAAAAATCAAGAGCAAAAATTAAACAGGTGGTCGAAAATCATATTAAAAAAATGAATGAAACTTTTGTTAAAACCGCAAAAGTACAAAATCCCATAAAAAGAAATTATCCCTTTGGTATAGGAATTTCAAATGATTTAATAGACGAATTTGTTGAAATTTACCAGTACGGAGTTGAAGAATCAAAAACAGACCTGTTTTTAGATACTTTTTTATATACGGGTGCTTTTACGGCGCAAAATAAAAAGCTTGCAAAAGAAGCGCTGGATTTTGACTTGGATATAAGAAAAGCTCTTACTATTCAAGAAATAGGAAAAAGAAAAAGACATCTTTCATTTTATGATAATAAAGCCGATTTGCTGTGGAAGAATATTAACTCGGGAAACAATACCATTATAACTTGCGATATGCAAAACTACAGCCAATTGAAATATTTGAAAAGCAGTTTTGTTAATTTAATCAAAAAACCTGATAACAAATATAAAAATATAAATCCCGATAAAACAGAGGTTTTGGTTTTAAATGAATTTGTCACTCCCACAACTTTGGAAGTAATAATTAAAGAACAGGAACAAAAAAAGGACACAAAAACGGTAATAATCTCGGATTTAAGAACGCTTGTAACCAATGCCAACGGCACTTTATCATTAAGTTTTATACCTTTGCTTAAAAATGATGAAAACGGAAATGTTAAACTTATTTTCACGATTGACCCTGAAACATATTATGCCTATACCGCAAAAGGTGTTGCTTTAAGTGAAGCCTTAGGCACGTATTCAGTTTTAACACTACCGACATTAAACATTCAAGATGCATATAAATATTTAACGGATGAAAACGGTCTGAAATTCATTGAAGATGAAACAAAAAAATCTTTCAATATTGAAACAATTAAAGAAGCGATTAAATTAACAAATAATAAGGAGGGCAATTATCCCGATAAAGCAATAAATCTTTTAAAATCCGTTGCAAAATATCACGATGATATTGAAAACATTACGCCTGAAATTTTACAAAATTTTGTTGAAGAAACCAAAAAGCTTTCCGAAATAACAGCTAAAAACGAAGAAGGGGATGTTATTTTTAACACAGGTGTTAAATTAAAAGATATCGTAGGAACTCCCATGACAAAAGCCGACGCTAAAAGCATAGTTGACCAAATTGAAAAAGGAACATTTAAAACAAAAGGATACACCATATATCACTCGGACGGCTCGGCATACGGCGGAGGAAGAAAACATACGGCGCTTTCTATCGCAGGAGAAGCGGGTATTCCTGTTATAACCGTTAATGCAAAAGATTTTGCCCTAAAAGATATAGATACCGTTTCTCAAAATGCTAATTTTATGGAAATGAAAATAAGAAAAATATTTTCATCGGCTAAAGCTCAAGCGGAAGCAAACCCAAACAATACGGCAATGATTTTTATCGAAAACTTTGATAATTTCGGCTCTAACCCCTTGTACGGAATTTCTTCAATATATGAGCAAAAAGCATTTTCTCAATTATTGGATGAAATGAAAAACGCAAGACAAAACAACAAATCCAATCTTTTAATTATAGGTTCTGTTAACATGCCTGAATTAATCGACCCCAATATAATGAAACCATATAGATTTTTAAATTCAATTATCGTATATCCACCTCACACAAACGAAGAAAGAAAAGAAGTTCTTGATTACTATATCAAAAAAATGAATTTAAAAATTAAAGGCGATAATCAAGAGGAAAAAGAAGACATTGTAAAACGAATAGCCCAAACTACCGCAGGCTTTTCGGTTGTAGATATAGTTTATCTTTTAGAAACAGCTAAAAACGTAATGCAGGAAAGAAACAAAGAAGAAATTGACCTTTCCGATTTAACGGAAGCATTTCTTCAGGAAACAACCGGACGACCCGCACCAAAAGATAATGATGAAAATAACAAAAAAATCATAGCTTCCCATGAAGCTGGACATGCAATAGTTCTTCAAATAATGAATGAAATTTCCAAAAAATACGGTCAAAGCTGGCAGATACCTAACGAGATTGACTTTATAACGCTAGACCCTCGTGGAGATTACGGCGGAGCAATGTATCACAAGGCTTCGGAAAACAAACAGATGACTTTTGAAACCGTAATGGCATTGCTTGCATGCAGTTACGGAGGACACAGCGCAGAAAACATAATCTATTCAATGAACGGCTCTTGGGGAATAACAGGAGATATAGAAAGCATTGACAGCCTTGCAAAACTTGCCGTACTTGATATGGGTATGGGCCCTAAAACAGGCGCAAGACGTGTAGAAAGAGATGCGCAGGGCAATATACTCGCTTCGGAAACAAAAAAAGAAATGATAGAAAAAGATATAGACTCTTTTATAAACGGGGCAAAGGAAATATCGGATAAAATTATAGAAGCCTATAAACCGTTTATTGAAGAATTTACAGAAAAATATTTTTCAAAAGTCGGAAGCGGAGATTGTATAATTTCTTCAGATGAATTTATCAAGGAATTAAACAAATATCGTGCAAATATAAATGAAGCACAACGCAGAAAAATGGAAAAACTGGAAAAAGAAATAATACAAATTATAAAAGATACAAAAGAAGATAAAACTAATCCATATCATTTATAATATTTAAAATTTCTTCAAAACCATAGTAATTATTTAAAATGTGAAGCGTAATTCCTTTTTTTGATTTTATAATATCTTTAGTGGTAAGTCCGTCTAAAAAAGTATCGCTGTAGTTTTCGCCGTTTTTGGAAAGCATAACGGCAGGAATTATCAAAACATCTATATCTTTATCTTTAATTGTATCTATTATATCTTGCGCAACAATTAAGCCTGCTACGTTTATATCCTTGCCAAAAAATTTATTCTTTACTTCCAAAACTTCAAATTCAAGATTTTTAACCTTAATTTGTTTTTGAAATTCTTTAAATATTTTACTTGCCGTTGTTGCAGTTGCAATTGTTATTTTTCTTTTTGATTTAACGGATTTTTTCATTTTTTTGAGACATTTTTTAAAGCTGTCTTTCAATAATCTTATAGCGCCTACTCCGTCTTCAATCTGCAAAAAATCGCCGTAGTATTTTTTTTCGGGTACTTCAAGCCCTGCCAGTATAAAAAATTCATCAGAAGCCATTGCAATTTGTTTTTTTATTTTTTTATTAAAATTATCAACGGTTTTAATGGTTTCAAGAGCTATTTTTTTATCAACCTTTTTAAATTTTTCCTTTCTGTATTTTGAAATCCCCAAAGGAACTATTGCAACGGACTTTAAAATTGACTTAAATTCGGCTAAATCATTAAGCGTTCTTTCAAGTTCTTTCCCGTCATTATAATCGGGACAAAGAACAATTTGAGCATGGATAGAAGTTTTAAGCTTTTTAAATCTTCTCAATTGCTCCATTATATTTTCAGCATTCGGGTTTTTAAGCATTTTTTGGCGCAAAGTCGGGTTTGTTGTATGAATTGAAACAAATAAAGGGGATATATGATATTTTTCAATACGTTCCCAATCCTGCTCTTTAAGGTTTGTTAAAGTAACATAAGTTCCTTGAATGTATGATAATCTCCAATCATCATCTTTTACATAAAGCGTATCTCTTAAACCTTTAGGCTGTTGGTCAACAAAACAAAAAATACAGTGATTTAGACACCTTTTAACTTCATCAAAAACAGCACTTGTAAAAACAATTCCGAGGTCTTCATCTATATCTTTTTCAATTTCTATTTCTTCAAGTTCGCCATTTGCGTGTTGGACAATTAAATCAATTATTTCATCATTAATTAAAAAACTGTATTCAATTATATCAATGGGGGTTTTTGAATTAATTGAAATTATTTTATCATTTTTTTTAATACCAATTTCCTGCGCAATTGAATTTTCAATTACACTATCAACAATCATATTAATCATAACAGTTTAAGAAGTTCTTGTGTTTCTTTCAAAGTCGCCTCGACGGTTGATTTTTGAGGTTCGTTTAAGTTTATATATTCGTTTTTCAGCCCTTTTTCAAGGTTTATTTTATACAGTTCAAGATTATAAGACAAATTTAACTTAAATTCCGCTAATTCCTCTTTAG
>CANQAW010000018.1 GCA_947589525.1 Candidatus Gastranaerophilales bacterium | reverse complement strand
TAAATAAATATAAAACAATGAAAGGTTATTATGTTCCTTATGTTCCGGGGTATGATGCACACGGGCTTCCTATTGAAAATGCCGTTGTTAAGACTCTTAAAGGCGGAAGGCATTCAATAACGGAAGGTGAGTTAAGGCAAAAATGCAGAGAGTATGCGCTAAAAAGTTTAAAAGGACAAGAAGCGGCATTTAGACGCCTCGGGGTATTGGGAAATTGGGAAAAGCCTTATTTGACAATTGCACCAGAGTATGAAGCCGAACAAATCAGAGTTTTCGGGCAAATGTATAAAAAAGGCTACATTGAAAAAGGTTTGAAACCTGTATATTGGTGTGCCGATTGCGAAACCGCACTTGCCGAAGCGGAAGTTGAATATGCGGATATTGCATCTGATTCCATTTATGTTAAATTTGAAATTCAAGAGGCGCAAAAACTCTACCAAAAAGCCGGAATTAATTCTCAAAATAAGTTATATTCAATTATTTGGACAACAACTCCTTGGACTATACCTTCAAATAACGCAATTTGTTTAAATTCAAGGTTTGAATATTCAATTTTTGAATATAAAGGAGAAAATTTTGTCGTAGCATCCGAGCTTTTAGAAAACTTTACAAAAGATGTCGAATGGGAAAATATTAAAGTTTTAGGCGCTTTAAAAGGTTCTGATTTTGAATATTTTAAAGCAAAACACCCTTTATATGACAGATTATCTTTAATGATTTTAGGCGACCACGTAACTTTAGACGCAGGTACGGGATGTGTTCATACTGCCCCAGGTCACGGTTTAGAGGACTGGGAAGCAGGGCAGAAATACGGACTTGAAACATTCTCTCCTTTTGATTCAAAAGGATGCTGGACGGATGAAGTTCCCGATTTAAAAGGCGTTCCTTATTATAAAGGAAATCAAATTGTTATTGATAACTTAAAAAATTGCGGAGCTCTGTTAAAATCTCAAGAAATAATGCACTCTTATCCTCATTGCTGGAGATGTAAACACCCCGTTATGTATCGTTCAACTCCGCAATGGTTTGTAAAAGTTGATAAATTTAGAGCGCTTGCTCTTGAAGAAATTAAAAAAGTTAAATGGATTCCCGCTTCAGGCGAATCAAGAATAGGTAATATGGTGCAAGACAGGTCTGATTGGTGTATTTCACGTCAGAGAGCATGGGGTGTACCTATTCCTATATTTACCTGTAAAGATTGCGGAGAAATTATCTGCAGTGATGAAACTATTGAAAATGTTGCAAAAATTTTTGAAAAAGAATCCTCGGATGCTTGGGTTACAAAAGAAGCAAACGAACTGCTCCCAAAAGGGTTTAAATGTCCAAAATGCGGCAGTGTGCATTTTATCAAAGAAAAAGATATAATGGATGTTTGGTTTGATTCGGGGGTATCTTGGAGAGCGGTTGTTGAAAAAAGAAAAGAAGAACTCGGCACCACTCCCGTTGATATGTATCTTGAAGGTTCTGACCAACACAGAGGCTGGTTTCAATCATCTTTATTAACTGCTGTAGCAACGGTTGAGCATGCTCCTTATAAACAAGTTTTAACGCATGGTTTTGTTTTCGGTGAAGATGGCAGAAAAATGTCCAAGTCATTAGGCAACTATATCAGACCCGATGATATAATTAAAACTTACGGAGCCGATATTTTAAGACTTTGGGCAGCTTCGGTAGACTATAAAAATGATATTAAAATAGGAAATAATATCATTGGTCAATTGAGCGAAATTTTCAAAAAAACAAGAAACACGGCAAGATTTTTGCTTGGAAACTTATTTGATTTTGACCCGAAAAAAGACTATGTTGAATACGAAAAACTTGAGGCTATTGATAAATTTGCGCTTTCTCGTCTTGCTCAATTAATTAAAAATGTTGACAGCGCGTTTGTCGGTTATGAATTTTATAAATATTTTCAATATCTGCAAAATTTCGCAAGTGCGGATTTGAGTTCTTTTTATCTTGATATAGTTAAAGACAGACTCTACACTCAAGGCAAAAAGTCTCTTTCAAGACGTGCATGCCAGAGCGTTTTATATGAAATCTTGTTGACGCTTGTTAAAATTCTTGTCCCCGTTATGCCCCATCAGGCTGAAGACATCTGGCAAAACATGCCTGATTGCTTAAAAGATTGCGAAAGCGCTCTTTTAAATTCTTGGGCAAAAATTGATGAAAAATGGATTGACGAAAAACTTGACGAAGAGTTTTCCATTCTTTTAAAGACAAGAGAAATTGTTTCCCGTGCCATAGAACCGCTTAGAGCAAATCAGGATAAAGTAATCGGTTCGTCTTTGGAAGCAGACGTATTAATACAAACAGACGACAGTGCGAATTTTCAATTATTAAAAAAATATGCTTCAATCCTATCGGATTTGTATATTGTTTCACATGTGTATCTTGAAGATGCCGGACAAAAACCCTTAAACGAATACGGCCAAGACGGTTACAGCGTTAAAGTTTATACGGCAAAAGGACAAAAATGCTCTCGTTGCTGGAAATACAGAGAGCTTAACTCTATGGGAATATGCAAGGATTGTGCTGACGCTATTGAATAATGTTAAACAATAACATATTCATAGGGCAGATACAGATAATATTTAATGACCATTCTTTTATTTTAGACGAATGGTCATTTTTTACTTTAGCTTAAAGGACGCAAATTTATACTGTTGTATTTATGTTTAAAATTAAAATAGTAATTTTAATTATGCTTTTACAAAAATTTACAGGTTTGAGCAAAGCTGATAAATTAAGTAAAATTGTATTATGTTAAATAATAATTTTTTCAAGGTAGTGCTTGCGTTTATTCTTGCCCTGTTAGTTACTTTTGGTTTTTCAATGTATAAATTAAATGTGCAGGAAGCTTCGAATAAGCTTTATAAACAAGGCATGATTTTATTTAATAATAAAAAATATCAAGATGCGTATTTCAATTTTTCTCAAATAAAAAAGACTTCTTCACTATATGAAATGGCTCTTTTAAAACAATTTCAATGTGCCGATAAATTAAACGATAAAAAAACCGCATTGGCAAAAATTGCTCTGCTTTCAAAAAAAACGGATGATGAAACAATAAGACCCTATATTTTATATAATGAATTGACGTATAACCTGCAAACAAAAAAATATTCAAATTCTCAGCTTGCTTCAAAGTTTGAATATATTCAAAAAACGTACCCTAATTCCGATTTTGCCATGGCAAGCGCATACAGAATTGCTAAAATCGAAAAAAGCAGAAATGTACATCTTGCAAAAAATAAATTTATAGAATATTTGAAATATGCCCCGAGCGGGAAGTATTCGGCTGATGCGCTGAGCGAAGTTACTAAATTAAATACTTTCTTATCTGAACAGGATAGAATTATAATCAGCAATATTTACCTTGCTAACAATAATTTTCAAGCCGTATCGGATATTTTAAAAACCGTTCCTTTTGAATTATCTTGGATAAACCTTGCAAAAGCATACCGAGGTTTAAAAAAATATGAACTTGAGAGAAAAACAATTTTAGAGGGGTTAAATTTAAAAAAATCTCCCGTTGCCGAAAAAGAAATTTCTCTTTTGGTTGACCGATTGATTTCAATTACAAATACGGATAAAAAACAATCACTGTCTCTGCTTTATGATCAATATCAAAACACTGTTTCCGAAGCTACCATTGCATATAAACTTGCAAGTTTAAATAAAAATTTACTGGCTTCCAAAATATATGAAAAAATCGTAACTAAACACCCTAATTCCAATTCTTTATGGGAAGTTTTTTGGTTTAATTACTCTCAGCGCAAATATAATGTTGCCCTTGCCATTGCGGATAAATATATTGAAAAATACCCGAAAAGTGACGACATAGCGAGAATTTCCTATTGGAGAGCAAGAACTCTTCTTAAATTAAGACAAAATTCGGAAGCAAAAACCGCTTTCTACGATGTTATTGCTAAATTTCCTTTGACATATTACGCCTTTGCTTCCGCACGTCAATTGAAAATTTCCAAAGTCAACAAAGTTTTTATTAAAAAACCTGTGGTGAAATATAATATCGAAAGCATAAATAATAAGCTTTTTGCTCAAAATAAACTGCTTTTGACTTTAATAAAATATAATGATTTTGAAACAATAGAAGATTTGAAAATTGACAATGAATATATTAAAGCATATTTATTAAATAAAAAATCTTTTTATCCCGAATCTATCGTTTGCGCGAGAAAACAACTGCAGGTGGATGAAAAATTTTCTTCTTTTGCTTTAAAACTTGCTTATCCGATTGTGTATGAAGATTTAATAAACAGGTATGCGCTGAAGCATGAAATAAGTCCGTATCTGTTTTTGAGTTTAATTAAAGAAGAAAGTCATTTTAATAAAAACGCATTAAGTTCCGCAGGAGCTTTTGGTCTTGCACAGCTTATGAAGCCGACCGCCGATTATATTGAAAAACGTTCGGTTTCAAAAGAAGAGCTGTTAAATCCCGAGGAAAATCTTGCAATTGCTTCTAAATATTTTGCATATTTGATTGATTTATTTAAAGGCAATATATATCTTTCGATACTTGCTTATAATGCGGGGCATGGCAACGTTCAAAAATGGCTTTCAAATTCCGAGATATATAGCAAAGATATTGATGAATTTATTGAAAATGTTCCGTACAATGAAACAAAAACCTATATTAAAAAAATACTCTCAAGCTATTGGATTTATATTAACGCATATTCAAACATGAATTTATAGTAAAAAAAGACCTGATATTATCAGGTCTTTTCTAATTTGTGGAAATTTTATTTTATGCTTGGAATTTGCTCATTGCTTCATTTGCCGCATTTTTAATGTCTTCATTTTGAGAATTTAAAGAATCTGCCAATACGGAAGCTACGGTTTCTTTATCTTGCGGTTCTGCTATGAATTGTAATGCTTGGATACCTGCAACTTTGACTTCCGGTCTCGGGTCGTTTTTAATAATGTTGACTATATCGTTATATCCTATTAAGTTATTAATTGCAATCGGTTCAATCGGTTGTTCGCCGTTTGCTTTTTGAGATTCAATATATTGATTTAGTTCGTCTCTTTGCAGTTTTTGTATCATTGCTAACGTATATAGCGAGAAGATTCTGTTGCTGTTTGCTTTATCACGCGGTGAAAGTTGTTCGGCAAGCGCATTTTCTTCGGGAGTTAATTGTTCGCCTTTTGCAATTTTTTCCGCAACTGCAATTTGCTGTTCGCTCGGTCCTTCAAGAGAGCTTGTATCTTCGTTAATTATGTTTACCAAAGCGTTCATTATGGGTTCTGATACAACTTGAAGTGCCGTTTGCGGTTCACTTTGTACATATTCCGCAATTTTGTTTATTGCTGCTGCTCTGGTATCAGAATCGGTGCTTTTTAAACCTGCAATTAATTCGTCCGTATTAATTAAAGGCGCATTTTGATTTTCTTTCACTTCGGCAATTTCGGGTTGAGCGTCTGCCGTTGCGATTTGTGCTTGCGGTTGTTGCGTCATAACGCTTTCCGGCATCGGTTGAGGTGCGGGACTTGCAGGCAGCGCATAATTTTGAGTTTGTACATATCCGGGGTATACCATTGGCGCTTGTGCTTGAGGTTGGTAAACGGAAGATTGAGGCATTTCATACAGTGAATTTGTATAATTGTATGGTTCTGTTTGACCGTTTCCGGCAGCTGCGCCGTATGCCTGAGGATTGAATATATTAATGCTTACCGCATTTGCACCGCCTTGTGCAGGATATAATTGTTGAGCATTAGTAGGCTGTATCATTAATTTCTCCTTTATTTATTTCCACAATTCTTATAAAACATCTGAAATAATTTAATTGCTATTTGTCGAATTTTTTTTAATCCTTTTTTAAAAATACCTGTTTTTAGTGCTTTTCGGGCTTTACAAATTGTTACATTCTATTTTACCTTTAAATAATCCGTTTTTTGAGTTAATTTTGTCGAATGTACTATGAAATCATAAACTTCTAAGCCTGCAAGACCTACCGCACTCACTGTTGCCAGAGATTTGCTCTTGCTTACCAGACCTATTGTACCAAGAATAAAATTAGGCAGATATCTTGGTGATGTTTTTGCAATTCCTTTGAAATATCCTTTGATACTTCCGAAAATTTCTTTAATTCCCGCAAGAAAATTCATGTCTCTTAACCAGTTTTTTCTGGAAGCATCTTTATATGAAAATGTGTCTGATTTTTGGTATGCAATTGAATTTTCAAGAACACAATTTGCTGATGCTTTCGAGCGTTCTTTTTTGGAATAAATAAGCGCTGTTTTGTGTATATCAACAATAGCCGAACTAATACTCAGCACTGAAATTACTTTTGATATTGCGCTCATTTTTTACCTTTCTGCTTTAACGGGTTGTTCCGCTGTCATTTTAAGCAATATTTCCGAAGCCAATAATTGGTCTTCGCCTGTTGTATCTTCTTTTCGAGATTGTATTTCTTTAAGAATTTCTACTGTTTCTTCATTTCCTACGCTGTATCCGGTTTGCAGTATTGTCAAACCGATAAAGCGGATGGATGATGCCGTATCTCTTAAAGTTTTGTTTAGTAATGCTACTAAACTTTTGTTATCTTTTCGATTGTCATCTTCTTTAAATCTTTCAAGCAATTCTTTTGCACCTATTAATCTTACTTTGGGATTTGAATTATTTAAATAATTTTCCAGAGATTTTATATATTCATCGGTTAAAGGTGTAATAACTTTTTCTTCTTTTTGGTCTTTTTCCGTTTTTTCTTCCGGCTGTTCGGTTTTTGAAATTTCATTTTTAGATGAAACGGCATTTAAAGAATCATCTAATTTCGGCTGTGTGTCTTTTTCTTGTTCATCCAATTCGTATGCTACCCCTTTTGGTGCTTGCTGTATTTGTTGTGTTTGCCGTATCGGGGCAGGCATGAACATATTATTATAATTTTGCGGATAAATCGGCATATTACCCATATTAGGATTATATAGAGAATAAATCGGATTTGTTACATTGGGATTTTGTACGTTTTGAGGCTTTGCATATGCCTGCGGAGAATAAATGTTTATGGCTACCGCATTCGGCGCCGAAAACGGATAATTTATGCCTTGAGAATTTTTAATTTGATTTTCTTGCATAGTTACTCCTTATACATATAAAAAATAATTTATAAAAAAAATTGCGCTTAAAATTGATGTTGAGTTAAAAAAATTAACAAGAGAGTTGTTTTTATGCTAGAATTAAATAAAATTAAAGGAGATAAAATGTCTGATTATAAAGATAAATACGAAATGGTTATCGGACTTGAAGTCCATGCTCAGCTAAAGACCAACACTAAAATTTTTGCTCGTGAAGGCTGTGAATTCGGCCGAGACCCAAATACAGAAACTTCTACGGTTACATTGGGTATGCCCGGGGTTTTGCCCGTATTGAATAAAGAATGTGTTAATATGGCAATTTTAACAGGGCTTGCTCTTAACTCAACCATTCCTCATCGTTGTAAATTTGACAGAAAACAATATTTCTACCCCGATTTGCCAAAAGGTTACCAAATATCACAATACGATGAGCCTATTTGCCAAGGGGGCTGGGTTCAAATTTCAAATAAAAAAATCGGAATTACACGTGCACACCTTGAAGAAGATGCGGGTAAGCTCGTTCATGCGGGCGCATCCGGCTTATACGGTTCAAGTTATTCTCTTGTCGATTTAAACCGTGCGGGAACTCCGCTGTTGGAAATTGTTTCCGAACCTGATATGAGAACATCCGAAGAAGCAAGGGAATATGTTGAAAATTTAAGAAACATTTTAAAATATATCGGCGTATGCGACGGTAATTTGGAAGAAGGTTCAATGAGAGCCGATGCAAATATTTCAATCCGCCCAATCGGGCAAAAAGAGTTTGGCACGCGTGCCGAAATTAAAAATGTAAACTCTTTCCGTTCATTGGTTCGTGCTCTTGAATATGAGTTTGTTCGCCAAGCTGAAATCATAGAAGAAGGCGGAGAAGTTATTCAGGAAACTCGTCTTTGGGATGATAATTCGGGAACTACTTCTTCCATGCGAGGCAAAGAAGATGCACATGACTACAGGTATTTCCCTGAACCGGATTTAATGCCGTTGGAAATTTCGCAAGATTGGATTGATGAAATAAAGGCAAAAATGCCCGAACTTCCCAATCAAAAACTGGAAAGATATAAAAAATCGGGTTTGAGCGATTATGATGCGGGAGTTCTTGTAAATCAATTTGAAATGTCTCTTTATTTTGATAAACTTTTAGAAAAGGGCGCTGACCCCAAAACCGCTTCAAACTTCTTAACCGGAGAAGTTGCCGCATACTTAAAAGAAGAAAAAATTTCAATAAGCGAGTCAAAATTAACTGTTGATAATTTTGCCCAATTGCTTGAGTTGTTGAAAAAAGGTACAATTTCTAATAACATTGCAAAATCATTAATTGTTGATATCTTGAAAACGGGCGAAAATGCACAAAGCCTTGTTGAAAAGAAAGGCTTGTCCGTTATATCGGATGAAGCTTCAATTCTTCCGATAGTTCAAAAGGTTATTGAAAACAATCCTCAGCAGGTTGAAGCTTATAAAGGCGGTAAAGATAAACTGTTCGGATTTTTTGTCGGACAAATTATGAAAGAAACAAAAGGCAGAGCAAATCCTCAAATGTTAAATAAACTTCTTAAAGAAGAATTGGATAAATAATTAAAAACCGCTTATAAGCGGTTTTTAATTATAGATGTTGTTTTTTATTTTAATTTATATTTTGACATAGCCTTTTGTTTTTGCTAATTTATTGTTATTGATAACTAAATATGCCGATGTGGCGAAATTGGTAGACGCACCAGACTCAAAATCTGGCGTGGCTCACCCCACGTGCCGGTTCGACTCCGGCCATCGGCAGATAACAAAAAAGCGGGTTTTATCCCGCTTTTTTAATTGTTTTATACATAACTTATTTAACAAGTTTAGTTATTGAAGCCGTGATATCATCTCCGCCATATAAAACAGTACTTTTAGGCAGTACTATATCATACCCTTTGTTTTTGGCTTCTTGTGCCAGAACTGCCGATATGCTTTTATCAATATTTCGAAGTTTGTTTGTATAATCTTCTTGAATTACTTTTTGTTTTTTTAGGAGTTCTTCATCATATTTTTTCGCAAGCTTCATTTTTTCTTCGTCCGTTGTTTGTTTTTCAACGTCTGTTTTGGCTTTTGAAATCCATTTTTCAAGCTGGTCTTTCTTGTTTTCCTGCTCTTTTTTTAATGCCATAAACTGCACGGATTTTGACAAAACCGTATTAACATCAACTACGGCAATTTTGCTTGGTATATTATCTGACATTGCAAAATTATGTGTGTTAAATCCGATTACAAGCATTAACAAATATGGAATTGTTCTTTTTATTTCTTTTTTCATTTTGTTCCCTCTGTTTATTTTGTTATATTATCGCTTTTTATATTGTTTAATTTTATTTCCGTTTTTTCTAAAGTCGGTTTTGTGTTATTGGTTTGTGCGATTGGTTTACCTGCCTTACCAAAGGTATAAGAGAAGCCTGCTTGAAAACCAATACCGTTTCTTCCGCCGTTGGTTATATAGGTTTGTAAAAATCCGACAAATCTTTCACCCCATGTTTTTCTAATACCTACGCCATATTTAACAAACGGTTTAACGCTTAATTCAGGCAATGTTGCGTCACTTGCGTAGAATTTGGTTTTATCCATTACATTCCAAATCACGCTTATACTTGCGTATGGTTGCCAGCCGTTTGAAAGATTACCGATAAATTTTAATCCCGGTTCAAAAGTAAATGCGTTAAGTGCATCGGGTTTGACTTTGATACCTGATGATGTTGTGTAATCAAAAGTATTAACAAATACATATGAAAACATAAAACTTGGTTGGATAATGAATTTACCTTCCGCAAGCTCCCAGTTATATCCTGTTTTAGAAGCTATACCTGCCATTAAAAGCGCAAAGTCATCCTTACCGTACATTGTATCTGCAATTGCGCTGTTTGCTCCCGTGTTGATTGTTAAACCCGTAAAGAAATCATCTTTGTATAACATACCAACAAGACCCAATGTGCCTCCGTTTTGGCTAATTTCGACTCCGTCATAGGATTGGTGAGAGCCGTTGTAGCCAAAATATGCTCCCCACATTGCATCCCAGCCGTTTTTCAGTTCATACATTTCAGATTCCGTGCCAAAGAAAGAACCGTAGGCTACATTATCAACTTTTGCGCCCCCTTTTAATTTAACGTTTTCAATAGTGACATAGGGTCTCATCCAGCCTGCTAAGTTGTCATGGGTTGTTCCTGTCGGGTCATATTCCATTGCGCCTGATATTGAGGCATATTTATTTCTTAATTTTAAGGCTGTACGTTCTTTTTTAGTCATTAACATATACATATCCATATTACGAAAAGCTTCGTCAAATGAATTTAATTCTGTTAAGTATCCGCCTATCTGTGCGCCTATTGCGCCTGCCATAACAGACGGATTGAAGTCTTTGTAGCTGTTTCCTGTCGGAGAAAAACCGATACCATCTTTAGTGCTTGTTGCTTCTAACCATCTTAGCGGTGACAGAGCTCTGTGAGTTACATCTTCTTTTATCTCAAGACCATATCGAAGTCCCATGTTTTTTGCTAATTCTTCTTTTGAAATATAACCATTGCTTGCAAGAGTATCAGGAATAAAATTAAAGTCTTCCAAAGTTACACTACCCATTGCCCAAAGCTTATCGGTTTGACCTGTGGCTGAACTCAAATCTGTTGAAACATTGCTTCCGCCATATACAAGCGCTTTATCGCTTACATCGTCAAACTTGCCGTTTGTTAAATCAAGATGTCCGCGCATTTGTATAAATGAGCTATCCGTAAGTTTGGAATTAGCGCCAAGATGAAGTGTGCTGTTTGTATCGACAGTAACAACGCTATCAATAGTACCGTCGTTGTATAATGTTGAACCGCCATTAACATTTGTTGTCTTACCTGTAATTGTACCGTTTGAATTATTATTAACGGTTGCATTTTTATCTAAATTTACATCTGTTATAGTACCGCTATTATTAACGGTTGCACCTGATATTGCAGATTTTTCAATGTTTCCTTCATGATTATTATTTACAATCAATCCGCTTCCACTTTCACTTGTTGTTATATCACCGTGTATTTTTCCGCTGTTATTTACTATTGAATCGGAACCGGTAATTTTGCTCATATTTCCCTGATTATTAACGGTAGCTCCATTGCTTAATTCAGCATTTCCCAAACTTGCGCCTTCGCTATTATTCACTACACCGCCTGTTGATTTTATACCGCTAATAAAATTTCCCTCATTATTAACAGTTGCATTTTCGTTTACAACTTGATTGTTATATAGAGTTCCTTTGTTATTAAAAACGCCTCCTTCTTTATTTGTAATTTCAGCATTAATATCGGCTTCGTTATTAAAGATTGCTCCGTTTTGGTTTGTAAATTTACCATTTAGCTTTGCGCCTTGTTTATTATTAAATGTGGCATTATCGTTTGTGACTTCACTGGTTATTTCGGCGCCTTGCTCATTATTAAAAATTGCTCCGTTTTGGTTTACTGCGCTAGTTACTTTAGCACCGGAATTGTTATTAAATATTCCGCCGTTATTTGTAACTTTATCAACAGTCGCTCTATTGTTATTTTCTACAATTCCAAAATCATTAACAAAATCACCTGTAATTGAACCGTTATTTACAATTCTACCGCCTTTTTTATTGGTCAATTTATTGTTATCACTGCTTGTAAAACTGCCGTTTAGCTCTAGTTCACCAAAATTTTCGAATATGCCTTTATTTTCTACTGAACTATTTTGTTCAACAATAAAACTTCCGCTTGAACTAACATTCCCTGAATTAGAAAAATTTTTTGCATCTGATAGAATGTACTCGCCCGAATTATCAAATGTACCATTGTTGGTTAAACTTCCGGTATATTTACCTGAATTGGTAAAAATACCATCATTTATTAAAGTGCCGTTATTATTAAATGTTCCCGAATTTGTAAACGAAGCACCACTATTAACGGTTATCGACCTGTCGTTTGAAAAAGTTGAAGCGTTTGTATTTTCTAATGCATTATCTATGATAACTTTTGTTTGGTTTGTAAAAGTTCCACCGCCGGTATTTTTAAGAGAGCCGGTAAAACTATAACTCATAAAACCACCACCTAAATCAACAGAACCCGTTCCGTTATTTGTAATGCTTCCTGTGCTGTTACCTTTCAATGTAACGCTGTGATTACCGTTGTCGTTAAATACGTCATTATATTCGACTGCAAAAGCACCTAAAGTGTATTGGGCAGTAAAACATATTAACAGCGTACTTGCCAATAAAAATTTTTTCTTTTTCATAATTTTCCTCTTAATTCAAAAAACATAACTTTTATATTTGACAATCTAACATAAAAAATAAAAAGTATCAATAGTCTGATAGTTTATAATATAAAATTACCAGAATGCATTGTTACATTTTTTTACCCCTGCTTTTAGAATATACAGGGTGGTAAATATGAATAATGATAATACTTTTGGCAACAAATTAAAGCAATTAAGAAAAGCAAGAGGTCTAACTCAAGAAAAACTCGCTGAGCTTGCAGGAGTCCATGAAAAACATATTTCAAAGCTTGAATTAGGCACTTATAAGCCAAGTTATGCTACTTTAAGTAAAGTTTTAAAAGCTCTTGACTTAGAGATAGATAAGGTGGGACTTGATTTTAAAAAAGTATCAGAAAAAGACAACCCCTTTTATATTAAATCTATACAAATATTGGATAATGCAACAGAAGATGAACTTGAATATTACTATGGTTTTTTAAAACAAGCGCAAAAGGGTGCGGATATTTTTGGCTCTAGACAGATATAATACAAAATATTGCTATATATAATATATTATTACTTTTAAGAATATTAAAAAAGCACTCTTGCGAGTGCTTTAAGTTAGTATTTTGTATTTTATTTATTTTGTTCCGTTTAAAATTCCGTTTACGGCGTCCCAAGTTGAAATTGCGCCTCTTGTTTTGAATTTTGTTATTTTAGAAACGCTGTTTTTTCTGCATTTTTCCATTTCTTTTTTAACTTTATCGGCTTGCTTTTTGTTTGCGTTTCTTTCTTGTAAAACGGTATCTGCATAAGCTAAAAAGTTTTTGTATTCATTGCAGTTATAACCTGCTTTTAGTTTTGCCGGATATGCAAAAGATGTATAATCATAAATATTCATTGCTCTATCAGCATTTGCAGGTTTTCCCATGATTGCATTCCAGCTTGTTTGAGTTTGTTTTGTTAAAACAACTATTGAAGCCAAAGGATTATAGCCTGCATTTGCCATTAAATTAACTGCAATTACATCTGCTTCTTTTTCTTGTTTTGTTTGTGTGTAATTTTCGACAAGATTACCTGCAACTGTACTTGATGAAGTATTTTGTGCGCCTGCAACCGATGAAATTAATTTGCTTTTAGAGGCATGACCTGTTATTATGTGACCCAGTTCATTTGCAATAACGCCTGAAACTTCGTTATCATTGCCCGTGTATTTTAAATCATCGCTTGAAATATTTACGGTTCTGTCGCTTGCAAAATTCGAATTATCAACTTCTTTCGAAGTTACTTCAAACTTTATGTTTTGAACCGCTATACCGTTTTTTGTTAACAAATTTTGTCCGATTTCACTGACTTTTTTTGCAGGATCGTAAGTTGCACCATTTGCTTGCAGTGCAAATACTGTTGCGCAAAATAATAAAGTTAAAATTTTTTTCATTATTTATCCCCTCTTTCTTTAACTCGATTATAGGAAAAACATTTTTATTGTCAAACAGTATTTTCTGTTGGCTTTAAGGTTTAATTTATATGGAAATTTATTTTAAAAAAAGAGGTCAATTAAGACCTCTTTTAATATCTATACTTTAATTTTTTGGCTTTTATCGCAGTATGTTGTGTGAAGCAACTTATGCGCCAGATGTGACCCTGGTTTTTCAAGATGTTCTTTGTAAAGTCTTATAATATCAGGGTTTTCGTGGCAATTTCTGACGGGTAGTTCTTTATCTTCCTTATATAACCCTTGCGCCCTTTGTTCTTTGATTTTAACATCTTTACAACCCGAGGGCTGACCTCCGCCATTGATGCAGCCACCTGGGCAAGCCATAACTTCAAGCATTTGAAAATCGGCTTTGCCTTCTTTGATTTCTTTTAAGGCACGTTCAGCTTCAATTAAAGTTGAAACAACTCTTATTTTAACCGTTTTTCCGTTTATATCAACCGAAGCTTCTTTAGAGCGTGATTTTTGGTCAACTCCTCGAAGAGGAACAACATCTAAATTATCAAGGTTTTTACCTGTAACGATGTTATATGCTGTTCGAAGCGCAGCTTCAGCAACTCCTCCTGAAGCACCGAAGATTGTTCCGCCGCCCGAATATTGACCGAAGGGCGAATTTGCTTCAGATTCTTCAATGGTTTTAAAATCTATACCTTGTTGTTTAATCATTTTTGCAAATTCATAAGTTGTTAAAACAAAATCAGTTTCGCCTTTTAGCTGTTCTCTTTTTGCTTCATATTTTTTAGCCGTACAAGGCATTATAGAAACAACTTTAATATTTTCTTTAGTGAAACCCTCGTAGTATTTAGGCGCAATTTCTTTTATAACGGGAGATAACATTCCTTGAGGAGATTTTGCGCTTGAAAGATGATTTAACATATCGGGGTGATTTAATTCCATATATCTGACCCATGCAGGACAGCAGGAAGTAAATATG
>CANQAW010000017.1 GCA_947589525.1 Candidatus Gastranaerophilales bacterium | reverse complement strand
ATACAGAAGCGCCAAGCGTTTTAATTGAAATAGGATTTCTTTCAAACGAAACCGAAAGGGCAAAACTTTTAACAAAGCAGAGACAGGAAGAAATAGCAAATTCAATAGTAAAGGGAATTTTGGAGTATTTGGATATTAAATGATAATTAAAAGCAATACAGAACCCATAGGATTACTGGACAGCGGAGTTGGCGGTTTATCCGTGCTTAAAGAATTATATAAAATTATGCCGAATAAAGACTATATTTTTTTCGGGGATACAAAAAATCTTCCGTACGGCACAAAATCACCGGAACAAATTTTTTCTTTTACGAAAGAAATTTTGGAATTTTTTGTTCAAAAAAAAGTTAAAAATGTTGTTATTGCCTGCAACACCACTTCCGCTCTGGCATATGAACAATTAAAAGAATGTTTTTATAACAAATTGAATATTTTTCCGTTAATACAGCTCGGAGCAAAAGATGCCGTGTCAAATCTTAAAGATGGCGATACAATTGCGGTTTTTGCTACTCGTGCAACGGTTAATTCCAAAAAATATACCCAAGAAATAAGAAAAATAAATCCTAAAATTAATGTTATTGAAACAGATTGCACAGGTTTTGTGGAAATTGTCGAAAATAGGCTTTATGACGATATTCACTCGATTGAATTTATTAAATCCAAGATAGATGCCGTAAAAAAATATAATGTAAAAAAGATTATTTTGGGCTGTACGCACTATCCTTATCTTGTTAACATATTTAAAAAAATGTATGATGTTGAATATTTCAATCCGGCCGTTTTTGTTGCAAAGGCTGTCAAAGCTCAAATAGATACTCCCGATTCATTAAATCCGAATATGAGCTTTTTTGTTTCCGAAAATCCGCAAGCCTTCAGATTAAGCGCAAACGTTTTCTTTGAAATAAATACGGATATTAATTTGGTTGATTTCAGTAAAAATTTAAGCTCTATATAAGCCGTAAAACACCTGTTTTTTAATTTTCATGTAAAGATTTGTAAATATTTTTCAAAAAACTGAAATATATATACGTTTTATGTTCTTTATATATATGTAGGACATATGAAATTTATTATAAGGAGAACGCAATAATGCTAAACTCAATTCCATCAGGTGCAGGTGCAGGTGCAGGTAAGATTAGAGAAACAGAAACAGCAGGAACATTAGCTTGTAATAATGCTCAACAAAATAACGAAGCTTCGGCAAGCGTATTTACGCAAAGCTCAGCGCCAAGTGCTTCAGCTTCTCCGGCTTCCTCTTCATCTTCATCTTCTTCTTCATTCAGCGCAATGGCATAATTGAAGAAATGTAACCAAAATTAAACTATTAGTGCCAAAATAAGGCATGGCTACTGGACTTAAAAAAGAGCTCCGATATACACGGAGCTCTTTTGTTTGCTTTGCTTAAATAATTGTAAACAAATTTGCAAAATAATTTTGTAGCTTATATAATTGTTCATGTAATGTTTAGTATAGTATTATTTAATTGAGGTAAAAATGAGTACAGAAATTTTAGAAAAAGTAAAAAAAGTTGTAATAGAACAATTAAGCGTTGATGAAAGTCTTGTTACTCCATCTGCTTCTTTTACCGCTGACCTTGGTGCTGATTCATTGGATACGGTTGAATTGGTAATGGCTTTTGAAGAAGCATTCGGTTGTGAAATTCCTGATGAAGATGCCGAAAAAATTGCTACAGTTCAAGACGCAGTTTCTTACATCGAAGCTCATCAATAGATATTAATTGATGTAAATTATTTTAATAAATAAAAGACTGCAAATTTCCTTTGTAGTCTTTTTTGAATTATAGTCCATTAAAAAATTTAGATTTGAGGAGAATTATGAACAAAAGACGTGTAGTCATTACAGGGTTAGGGCTTGTCAGCCCCTTTGGTTGCGGTGTTGAAAAATTTTGGAATTCAATAATTGAAGGTAAATCAGGTATTAAAACAATCACAAGAATGCCTTTAGACGGTCATCTTGTTAAATTTGGGGGTGAAGCAACAACATTTGAACAAGAAGTTCAGCAAAACAATCTTTTAGACCCTAAAGAAATGAAAAGAATGGACAGATACACTCAATTCGCTGTTGTTGCCTCGGATGAAGCGGTTAAAGACGCTAAACTTGATATATCCAAAGAAGACCCCTACAGAGTCGGCGTAATTGTCGGAACCGGTGCGGGCGGGTTTGATACCTTTGAAAAACAACACCTTGCAATTATAGATAGAGGCCCTACCAAATGTTCTCCTTTTACCATTCCTATGTTAATAGTAAACATGGCTTCAGGCAGAGTTTCAATGCGTCATGGCGCAAAAGGAATAAATAAAGCGGTAGTAAGTGCTTGTGCAACAAGTGCTCACTGTGTCGGCGATGCTTATCGCTCAATACAATATAATGATGCTGATGTTATTATTGCAGGCGGTTGCGAAGCCGTTATGACACATATAGGAATAGGTGCTTTTACTTCCGCAAGAACATTGTCTCGCAGAAACGACGAACCAACGCGTGCTTCACGCCCTTATGATAAAGACAGAGACGGTTTTGTTATGGGTGAAGGCGGTGCTTGTCTTATATTGGAAGAACTTGAACATGCTCTTAACAGAAATGCAAAAATTTATGCAGAAATCGTCGGTTACGGTCAAACCGCAGATGCTTATGATATGGTAGCACCCGACCCGACAGGTGCAGGTGCGGCAAAATCTATGGAATTGGCAGTAAAAGAAGCACAAATTAAACCTGAAGACGTAGGTTATATTAATGCTCACGGAACATCAACCCATCTTGGCGATATAGCTGAAAGCCAAGCGATTGCTCGGGTTTTTGGAGATTTAGACACAAACAAAAATCTGAAAGTTTCTTCAACAAAATCAATGCACGGACACATGATAGGTGCAACAGGGGCGACTGAAAGTATAGTCTGTATTAAGGTTTTAAACGAAAGCATAATTCCTCCGACTATCAATCTTGAAAACCAAGACCCTGAAGTTGCAAATTTAAATTATGTTCCGAATAAAGCCGTAAAACAAGAAGTTAATTATGCGCTGACTAATTCTTTCGGTTTCGGCGGTCAAAACGCTTCTCTGCTGTTTAAGAAATATGAAAAATAATTTTACCATTTAAATTCATCCGGAACGGGGTCATATCCGCCCTTATGGTAAGGGTGGCATCTTAGAATTCTTTTAATTCCCAAGTATAATCCCTTTAAAAGTCCGAATTTTATTATGGCATCTTGGGTGTATTTAGAACATGTAGGTTCATATATACACACGGACGGAGTGTACTTTGAAAAAAACCGATAAACGGATATTAATTTTAAAACTATTTTTTTTAATATTTCCATACTTTTTGAGCTTCTTTTAATAAATCGGTGTTATAACCGAGCTCTTTAAGATATAAGTTAAGGCTGCTTTTTGTTTTTGCGCTTTGAAATTCCGTATTTTCACCCTGTCTTAAAGTGAGCATAAAGTTTTCGTGCTCTTTAAAATTATATTTTGAAAATACATCCCCGCGAATTGTTCTTTCAAAAACGTCAAGCCAATCAATATCAAAGCCTTTTGTTGCAAAATCAACATTTATTTCATCAAAAAAGCCGTTATAATTTATCAAAAACAGTTGATTGTTGAACGTTAAAATAAAATCAAAGCCTAAAATGCCCGTGTATTCTTCTTCTTGAGAATTTAATGCCGAAATGGTCGGCTTTACAAATTCCGTTTCTATTTTTTTCATTATATCTTCATTTAAAAAATCAGGGTTAAAATATGCAATTTCGTCTTGATATTTTGCGCTTGAAAAGATTATTTTGGCGTCGTATCCGTTTGTTAAAACCCAGATAGAGAAACTTTTTCCTTCAATATAATCTTCAATTAACAGTTTTTTGTTTCCGTTTTTAAAAAAACCGCTAATAATTTTTTCGCCTTCGCCGTATGTTTCAAAAAATGCGGTGTTTTCGCTTTGTGTGCGGATGTCGGGCTTAATTGCCATTGCCGTTGTCATATTTCTTATATAATCAAGTCCTTGCTGTGTTTTTTCGATAATCAGAAATTTGGGTGTGGCAATTTTATTTTTATACATAAACTTTTTGGCTTTTGATTTTGAAGTGCATATTTCGCATGCGGTTTTATCGGGGCAGAAAACGCTTACGTTCAAGTTTGATATTTCTTCTTCAATATCCGTTGCCATATATGAATTATCGGTGATTAAAACAAAATTAACCCCGTTTGCTTCAATAAAATCCAAAATATCAGAATTTGCAGAAGCGTCAATATGATTTTTGCATTGGGAATGCGTAGAAAAAACAATATTTTCCTTATTTTGAGAAAATAAATCATAAAAACTTTTTGCACAATGGCTTTTTCCCAATATTAAAATAATCATAAAACAATTATATCATAAGTCCGATTTTGTTTTAATTAAAACTATGATATAATTTTGAGGTTAATTATAAAGGAGTTTCTTTTGGAAGAAAAACAAATCGATAATTCTGATGAAAAATCAATGTTTTTAAAAGATTTCGACGAGGTTGAACAAAGCTCTTTGGATGAAGGCGATTTTTTTGCGCAAGAGAATGAAGATAAATTTGAAGAAGAAACAAAATCAACAGAAGAACAAAAAGACTTAACCGAAGAAGCCGAAATTAAATCTGCGGATGAAAAAACAATTGATGAGAAAACCGATTTAAATGATAATTCGGATGCGGAAAATGAAGAATTACAACCCCAATTTGATGTTTTACGGCCAAAAGAACAACTGCGGGAAGAAATGCAGGACGAGGGTCAGGATTTGGAAAACAGCCCTTTAAAAAAATATATAGTGCAAATTTCTTCCGAGTTTGTCCCATTAATCGATTCTATGACGGTGGATGAAAGAATTGCGTACATAAACGATGCAATTGCTCTGAAAATTGATATTCAAAAAGAACAGGAAGTTGAAGAAGCTAAAAAACAATTTGCCATACACGGTTTTATATTTGTCATAGTTACTATTCTGGTTCTGCCCTTTGCAATTCTTATTGTTAACAAAGCAATCATGATGACTTTTGAAAATTATAAATATTCGCAGGATAATTTTGAAAAATTATACAAACAACGTTTTGAACAAGACAGTGCCTATATGCGCTCAATCCAATATAACAGAAAACACTCCGTTAAATAAATATAATCTAAATTAGCATTTAGGATAACCTTTTAAGGTAATGAATACATATTAAATAAAACGCATAATTTTAAAATAAAAATGTGCGTTATTAATATGTAAAATAAATGCAACACAAAGGAGGAAAAATGACTATTAAAAGAAAAATTATGTTAGGTACTGCGCTAACTATATGTTCTTTAGCTCTAAGCGTACCTATGTCACTTGCGGCATGTCCCGTTACAAATGATTGCGGATGCAGCAAAAAAACATCCGAAATTGTAACTCCGGATACTGCTAATTGCTCAAAATGCAAACAGGCTGATTGCGGTTGTGATAAAAAGTTTAAATTTTCTAATCCTTTTGCAAGAAATAACAGCGACTGCGGCTGTCAAACCGGTGCTGCCGCTCCTTGCATAGAGTCTAAACCGATAAATCAACAAACATATTCTTATCCTAATGCTATATATTCAAACTCAAACTCTTCTCAAGTGGGGGAGAAATTAAATAATGCAACCATCAACGATTCGCTTTTAATTCCGAATTACAGAGGCGTTCCCGTTGAATGCGGTTGCCCGACAGGCGGTGCTGCTCCCGTTATCAATTCAATTGATATGCCTAAATATGAATGCAACAATAAACCAAACCTGACTTCAACAACCCACATGGACGTTATTAAAGTAACAAAAGAACCGTTTGAAGCTCTTGGTTTTACGGGCGGTGCAGCAAACGTTAATACTCAACAATACCCCGATGTTTACGACAGTTACTGGGCAAGTTGTGATATTAACCATTTAACCGAACTTTGCGTTTTAGAGGGATATCCCGACGGAATGTTTAAACCAAACAGAAACGTATCTCGTGCCGAAATGGCAACAATGGTTGTTAAAGGTTATAACTTAACTGCTTCACCTTGTGATAATTTAACCTTTAAAGATGTTCCCCAAAACCACTGGGCGCACGATTATATTTCAATCGGCGTAGCGGAAAACATGCTTGCGGGAAAAACGCAAGACAGATTTTACCCTAACGAAAACATAACTCGTGCGGAAGCTTTAACAATTATGTCTAAGGGTCTAAACTGCCCTATGGATGAAGCTAAAGCAAATGAAATTCTGTCTCACTATAAAGACGGCGGAAAAGTTCCCTGCTGGGCAAGAGAAAATGTTGCTAAAGCCATTGAAAACGGTGCACTTAAAAACGAAAGAAACCAAGATTTCATTCGTCCTAACGACAGAACAACCCGTGCTGAGGCAAGTTCAATGCTTCAAGGTATAAGAGTTGCAGGCGGATACGATAAATCGACAAAAACCTGCGCCCAAGATTTAGGCGGTAAAACTTTTATCGAAAAAGAAGCTAAAATTGAAATCCCCACACTTCAACTGACTATGAACGACATAGTTAACGCAAAACACGTTAACGCAGGCGAACAATTTGCAGCTACAACAACAAACGAAGTTACCATAAACGGTGTTGTATTCCCTTGCGGTTCAACCGTTAGAGGTAAAGTTGTCGAAGTTGTAAGACCTTCTAAAAACTGCCCCGGCGCACTTCGTTTATCTTTCAACGAAATTATAAGCTGTAAAGGCTGCAAGGCAATGCTTCCAAGACAAATCTTAAGTGCCAAAGTTCAAAGACAAAAAGAAATCAATGGCGTTTTAAGACTTGTTCAACTTCCTTTCACTTGGGCAGGTACTTTAATCGGTACTGCAGGAAGAACAATAGGCGGTGCTGCAATCGGTATTTCAAATGCTGCAGAAAGCTTGCTTGACCAAACAGGGGTAGGTACATCTGAACTTCTTGGCGGTAAATTCAAAGCTGCGGGAAGAAGCTACCAAGACGGTTTAAAAACCATTGTTAAAGCCCCGATTGATTTAACAAGAACCGCTCTATCGGGTACTATGGGACTTTTACAAACAACGGGCGACGAATTTGCCTATCTTGTAGACGGTCAAGGTACACCGATTGCTAAAGTTAACCCGAAAGAAAAAATCACTATTGCTTTTGGTCAATAGCTATATACAAAAAACCTCTCAAATGTACTTCGGTTTTTTGGGCTGTGCAGAGCACAGCCTTTTTTAATTATTTTAACAACCTATTGATAACCCTGCGCAAAGGTTAATATTTTGTCCCGTCAGACCTTTTGCGCTATCGGAAATTAAATATTCACACAATTGCGCTATTTCAATCGGTTCAATAAATCTTTTTTGCGGAGTGACGTCCATAACTTCTTGAATATCTTCTTTTGAAAGAGCTTTTTGCGCAAGCGGAGTTTCAACCCAGCCGGGGTTTATTTGATTAACCGTTATATTATTTTGCGCAGCTTCAAGAGCTAACGCCCTTGTAAGACCCGATAGCGCACTTTTTGTTGCACTATATAAAGTTGCGTTTGCTTCTCCGACAATTCCCGAAATTGAACCTATATTTACAATTCTTCCCCAATTATTTTTCTTCATGTCGGATATGACAAGGCTTGATAAAATATATCCGGATTTAAAATTAACATCTATCATATTGTTAATTTCTTTAAGCGTCATTTTTTCAATGGGCTTATATATATACTGCCCCGCACAGTTGATTAAAATATCAATATCGCCTTTAAAAAAGTTTTTGGCTCGGTTGAATAATGCTTCAATATCTTCAATATTCGATAAATCACAGGAAAAGTAGTTTTTTTTGTTTAACTTTCTTCTTCCGGTTAAAAATAAATTGTAATTCTTTTCTAAAATTTTTGATATTTCTAATCCTATGCCCGAACTTGCCCCCGTAATGAGAATATTTTTATTTGTTTTCAACTTTTTTTTCACTGTCATGCCTTTTTAAAATTTTATCGCAAAATTCTTGTACTACTTCTTCCTGCTGAACGGAAGTTAAATCCCTGAGTGCTTCAATGGCAAGATGAATATTAGGGTTTTTATCATACCACCTTTTAAAATCCCTCGGATTAAAAAACGCAATGTCCTTGATAAAATTTTCATATTGCCTGTCTATTAAACAGGAAGTTTTTAATATCATATCAACGGCAATTTCGCATTGTTCGTCAATGGGCAAGTCTTTCATTAAATTCATAAAAGCGCTCAGATATTCATTTTTTTCATACCATCTGGTTGTTTTTTTTCTTGCCATAGAAAAATTATACCAATATAACGCCCAAAAATAAATAAAAAGTATGATAAATTTTAGAAAAACGGGTAATTTTTTAAAAAAAGACTTGCAACATGCTAAAAACCCTTATATAATCTATTCATAAACATAGAAAGGGGTTCGAAATGAACAAAGAAGAATTAGTACAAGAAATTTCAAAAAAAGCAAAAGTTACTCAAAAAGAAGCTTCTGAAGTTTTAACAAGCCTTGTTGAAACTGTACAAAAAACAGTTGCTAAAGGCGAAAAAGTTACTTTAGTCGGTTTTGGTACTTTCGAATCAAGAAAAAGAGCAGCAAGAACAGGCAGAAATCCTCAAACAGGAAAAGAAATCAAAATTGCTGCAAAAACAGTTCCCGCATTTTCAGCAGGTAAAAAATTCAAAGAATTAGTTAACAAAAAATAACTTTGACTTTTTTTGAATTAAATATATTTTGGGGATAATATAATATTATCCCTATTTTTTACAAATGCCGATGTAGCTCAGATGGCAGAGCAATCGATTCGTAATCGATAGGTCAGGGGTTCGACTCCCCTCATCGGCAGTTTGTTTTACAAATAATGTGTTTATATGTTTTAAACAAAATTTAAAAGTGTTAAAATCTTGGATTATAAGAGGTATGAAATTATGTTTGGAACTTTACTTTCAAAAACACTATTTATTTTGGCAATATCTTTAGGCTTTTGTATTATAGGTGCATGGGGGGTTATAAGATATTTTAAGTGCGCACTTGAAAAAGGAGCGTCATACGTAAAAGCCATAACTAACGAAGCGGGACAGCTTGATTTAATAGTAAAACCCGATTTGCTTGTTAAAATTTTTTGGTTTGCACTTGCTGTTAATATTATTGCTTTTATTATTTTAATGATTTGTCATGATATTGCGCCCCTAAATTTCTTCTTAATGTCTTTATTTACTTTTACGGATGGAATTACACTCGGGGTTCTTTTACTTAATATTGATGAAAATATAGGAATTATAGTTACTTCAATTACCGCTCTTGCGGTGCTTTTAACTTCTTTAACGGGCATGTACAGCGGGATTGATTTTTCTTTTCTGGGTAAATTTTTATTTTTCGCTCTTATAGGTTTAATTGTAATATCCATATTTCGATTATTTGTAAAAATCAGCGGATTTCACAGAAAAGTAATTGCATTTTTTGGTATTTTGATTTTTATCGGTTATTTGTTATACGATTTTAATAATCTGGCGAAAGCTAAAAATATTGCAAAATTAAACAACTGGAATACGGCATTAAGTTTTTCCGTTAATATATATCTTGATATAATTAATCTTTTCATGCAAATTCTTGATATGTTGAGCGATTAGTTTATTTTCCTTCAAATTATTAAATAATAATTAAAATTTTCAACAGTTATTAAAAAAGGAGTTATAACGTAATTGTTGGAAGTAATAATTAATTTGAAAGGAGCAAATTATGAAATTTTTAGTTAGAAAAACACCTGATAATTTCATCAGAACCGTTAATGACGAAATTAGCTCTTTGTTAAACAGGCATTTTGATGCTTATTTCCCAAACGCTTATTTTGAAGATGCCGGCAAACTTTCAATGCCTGTTGAATTATTAGACAAGGGAAAAGAATTTATTATCAAAGCAGAACTTCCGGGCGTTAAAAAAGAAGACTTAGATATTGATATTGAAAAAGATTATTTAAGTATCAAAGCTAAAAAAATTGATGAAACCGAAGAAGAAGATAAAAACTACAGACACTGCGAATTTTCTTACGGAGAATTTTCAAGAATTGTTCAACTGCCTGAAGAAATTGATATTGATAAATCGCAAGCAACGCTTGATAACGGTGTTTTAAAAATTACAACTCCCAAAATGCACAAAGAAAAAGAGCAAACAAAAAAATTAATAGTTAAATAATTAATCAAACTCCGCCTAAATGGCGGAGTCATTTTATTATTGTTTCAAACTCGCACAAATGCACTTTAAATTTCGCAAGGATTAAATCCAGCAAAGAAGTTATATGATTTGAATCTATCTCGTAATCAATACATAAATCAAGGGCTTCTTGTTCGATTTTAGTCAGATTATAGAGAGTTTTGAAATTTTTGTAGAGTTTTAAAAGCTGATTTATTTTTTTGGGCTTTGGCTTTTGGAACTTAGTTTTTCGAGTTTTTATTTTTTTAGGGCTTTGATTTTTAGAATATTGGTTTTTAGGTTTTTCGTTCATATTTCCTCCTTTTTGTCCGTGGTACGGATTGTTATATTTGTCATTATAGCGGACAATAAAAAAATGGACAAGGAATTGTTAAGAAAAATAGCGAAAAGAATAAAAAAATTAAGAAAATCAAAAAATTATACCCAAGATGATTTATCTGCTCTCTCCAATATTGCCCGCTCGACTATCGGCAATCTTGAAACTGCGCAAAATGATATAGTTTTATCCAAATTAAAAAAAATAACCGATGCTCTTGAAATAACATTATCGGAATTTTTCGATTTTGAGGAAAATGAAAATAGTAAATAATAATATCAATAAAAAATTAGTTATAAAATAAAATTATTAAAACATAATTAATTTTTGGAAGTTTTGAAAAAAATCCTTATAAAATAAAAATATAAGGATTAAAATATGTTCGATAATTTTACAAATTCAACTCAGCAACTAATTTATGAAGCGCAAAATTTTGCGCTTGAAAACCATAATACTTTAATAGAGCCCTCTCATATACTTTTTGCAATGGCAAAAACTAATATTGACTCGGTTAATTTTTTATTTCAAGAGTTAAAGTTAAATTCTAATCTTTTTATCTCGGATGTTCAAAATATCGTTAATAATCTTGCAAAGACCTCAGAAATTAACGATAAAATCTTCTTTTCAAAAAATTGTTTGGTTTTATTTGAAAAAGCAAATAAAAAAGCTCAAACCCTTAAAGATAAATTTGTATCTTTAGAGCATATTTTACTTGCAATGACCGAACTTGAAGATAGCGATATAAAAAGAATTATTGAAAAATATCAAATAAACGAAGAAAAAATCCTTAACGCTATGAAAAAAATCAGAGGTGACAAAAAAGTGGATACTAAAAACGCAGATGAAGATTATAAAATAATAGAAAAATTCTCAAACGACTTAACGGCGCTTGCCCGTGAAGGCAAGCTTGACCCCGTTATAGGAAGAGATGAAGAAATAAGAAGAATAATACAGGTATTAAATCGAAGAACAAAAAATAACCCCTGTTTAATCGGTGAAGCGGGGGTTGGTAAAACTGCAATCGTTGAGGGGCTTGCCCAAAGAATAATTCGAGGAGATGTCCCCGAAAGCCTTAAAAATACTACTTTAATTTCTCTAGATATGGGCGCTTTAATTGCAGGAGCGAAATATAGAGGAGAATTTGAGGAAAGATTAAAAAAAGTTTTAAAAGAAGTCGAAAAATCCGACGGTCAAATAATAATGTTTATTGATGAAATCCACACAATAATAGGTGCAGGCGGTCAAGAGGGAACGGGAGATGCCGGAAATCTTTTAAAACCTATGCTTGCTCGAGGTGCTATAAGGACTTTAGGCGCTACAACGATAAATGAATATAGAAAATATATAGAAAAAGACCCCGCTCTTGAGAGAAGATTTCAACCTATTTTAGTTGAAGAACCGACAGTTGAGGATACAATTTCGATTTTAAGAGGTTTAAAAGATAAATATGAAGTACACCACGGAATAAGAATTAAAGATTCCGCCCTTGTTGCCGCCGCTAAATTATCCGACAGATATATAACAGACAGATTTCTGCCCGATAAAGCAATTGATTTAGTGGATGAAGCATCTTCAGCCGTCAGAATTGAAATTGATTCAATGCCTGAAGAATTAGATAAATTGGAAAGACAAAAACTTCAATTAAAAATCGAACTTCAATCCCTGAAAGATGATAACGATGAAGAAAAAATCAAAAAAGTTCAAAATATGCTTGATGAAATTGAAGCAAAATCAAGCGTTTTAAAAGAACAATGGGAAAAAGAAAAATCTTCAATTAAAGGCGAAGTCGAAATTAAAAGCGAAATTGAAGAAGTTAAACACAAAATTGAACAAGCTCAAAGAGAATACAACCTTGAACTTGCTGCGCAATTACAATACGGAAAACTGCCCGAACTTGAACAACAGCTAAAAGATTGTAAAAATCAAGAACACAAAAACACTCTTTTAAAAGAAGAAATAGATGAAAACGATATAGCACAAATCATCTCCAAGTGGACGGGTGTTCCCGTTACAAAGCTTGTTGAAGAAGAAAGCCAAAAGCTTCTTTCAATGGAAGATGCCCTGCATAAAGAAGTAATCGGGCAAAATGAAGCTGTTGAAGTCGTTTCAGATTCCATAAGACGTGCAAGAAGCGGACTGTCTGACCCTAAAAGACCAATCGGAACTTTTTTATTCTTAGGGCCGACAGGGGTCGGAAAAACGGAGCTTGCCAAAGCTTTGGCTAAATTTATGTTTTTAGATAAAGACAGTTTAATTAGAATTGATATGTCAGAATACGGCGAAAAATATTCAACGGCAAGATTAATAGGTGCACCCCCCGGATATGTCGGATATGACGAAGGCGGACAGTTAACCGAAGCTGTTCGCAAAAAACCCTACAGCGTTATACTTTTTGACGAAATTGAAAAAGCACATCCTGATGTGTTTAATATAATGCTTCAAATTTTTGATGACGGCAGATTAACGGATTCTAAAGGTAAAACAGTCGATTTTAAAAATACGATTATAATTCTAACTTCTAATATCGGCTCCGATATCATTCTTGATAACGCCTTAAAAGGAATGATGGGTAATTCCAGCAAAGAGCAGTTAAAAGAAGAAATAACTCAAAAATTAAGACAATATTTTAAACCCGAATTTTTAAACAGAATTGATGAAACAATCTTCTTTGACGCTTTGACGTTAGATAATTTATCCCATATTGTTGATATTCAAATTCAATATTTAAAAGAACTTTTAAAAGACAGAAAAATTGAACTTGAAATCACTCAAGAAGCCAAAGAACACCTTGCGCTTCAAGGATATAACCCTATGTATGGCGCACGCCCCTTAAAAAGAACAATAAGACAGTTAATTGAAAATCCGCTATCTAAGCTTTTATTAGAGGGCAAATTCAAAGACTCCGATAAAATCAAGATTGATTTTTCAGATGATGAAATTAAGTTTGATTTAGTATAATAATCAGCCCTTAAGGGTGTTTCTCATAGCCTGCAAAACGCAATTTTTTGCTTCTTGTGCTTGCTGTTGAGTGAGCAGAGGAATATCTTTTAAGGGATATTGTTTTTTTAGCTCGGTCCACTTCTGAGCTTTTGCGTTATTGTGCGGTAAAATATCCAATGCCTGTATGTTTTTAAGAGTTGAGAGAAATTCTCCAAGTTTGGTCAAATTAGCTTTATTGAAATTAATTCCCGGTATAACAACCTGCCTTATCCAAACGGGAATATTTTTTTGAGATAAATATCTTGCAAAATTTAAAGTGTTAATGTTTGGATGTCCCGTAAGAGCAATATGCCTGTCGTTTTCTATGTGTTTAATGTCAAGCAGGACAATATCCGTGTATTTCATGAGTTCTTCTATTTTTGACAAATTATTATTATCAAAATTTATACCCGAAGTATCAAGAACCGTGTGAATATTTTTTTGTTTTGACTTTTTAAATAAATCAATCAAAAAAGGAAGCTGAGCCATCGGCTCTCCGCCTGTTGCACTCAAACCGCCGTTTTTTAAAAATTCTTTTGCTTTTTCATATTTTTGCAAAATTTCTTCGCTTGTCATTTTTTGATTTACGTTAAAATCCCAACAATTAGGCTCACAGCAATATTGACATCTCATGGGACAACCCTGAAAAAATACTGCAAACCTTGTTCCGGGGCCGTTTGTTGTTGTGCAGGGTTCTATAGAATTAATGTTGCCTTGTAATTCAACCATTTTAACCTCTATTTTTCGGAGTTTTCCGAATTGAAAATATTTCCTTGTTCAATCGAAGCAAGTTCTTCTTTTGCTTCTTTGATTAGTTCTTCTTTATCTTCTTCGTCAGTGTTAATTATTTTATTAACCGAAACTACGGTATCATCTCCGTCTAAAGTTTGAACTTTAACTCCCGTTGCGGGTCTGCCCTGACGGGAAATATCGGAAGCGCTGACTCTTGTAACTACTCCGTTTGCGGTTACTACCATAATTTCATCATCTTCTTTAACTATGCTTAAATCAACAAGTCTTGAACTTGCGGATTTAAATTTAGTAGCAATCAAGCCCAATCCGCCTCTGTTTTGAGTTCTGAATTCAGAAATTTTAGAGCGTTTTCCAAAACCGTCGGAAGTTATAACAAGTAAATCGGCATCATAGTTTTTTGGAACAACGTCGCATCCGATTATCTCATCGCTTGTTCTAAGCTTCATGGATATTACTCCCCGAGCGCTTCTTCCCAAAGGTCTTAAATCTTCAATCGGGAAGCGGATTGCCATACCGCAGGAAGTTCCGATTAAAATTTCATCATTTCCTTTGGCAAGTTTTACCCAATTTAAAGTATCGTTTTCTTCCAGACCTATTGCAATTAGTCCGTTTCTTCGTATTGTTGTGAAGTTATCAAGTGAAATTCTTTTAATATAGCCTTTTTTAGTAAGCATTATTAAATTCAAATCATCTTTAAACTCGGAAACAGGAACAATTGCAGTAATTTTTTCATTCTGTTCTATGGGCAGAAGATTTATT
>CANQAW010000016.1 GCA_947589525.1 Candidatus Gastranaerophilales bacterium | reverse complement strand
TAAAAATCTTACCTGTGAAACAGCACCTCATTATTTCACTTTTACAAAAGACGATATAGATTCAACGGGTATTTTTAAAATGAATCCTCCTTTAGGCTCTGAAGGCGACAGAAAAGCAATAATGGACGGACTTTTTGATAATACAATTGATGTTGTTGCAACCGATCATGCGCCTCACGGCGACGAAGAAAAACTTTTACCCTATGATAGCGCGCCAAACGGTATAACAGGTCTTGAAACCGCATTTTCTTTAACTTTTGAACTTTTAGGGCTTGATAAAACTTTAGAAAAATTAGCCTTTAATCCGAGAAAAATTTTAAGAATAAATAACGATAAAATGATAAAAATAGCGCCTGATGAAAGCTGGGTCGCAGTACCCTCGCTATTTGAATCAAAATGCAAAGTATCGCCTTATAAAGGTATGAAACTAAAAGGAAAAATAATAAATGAATAAAGACGAGATTAAAGAAAAATTAGTTCTGGCGCTTGATGTAGAGGATATAAATGACGCAAAAATGCTTGTAGATGAACTATCTTCTTATATAGGAACTTTTAAAGTCGGTTTACAGCTGTTTTGCGGTTACGGTTTGGAAATTATAAATTATATCAAACAAAAAAATTCTAATTTCTTTTTGGATGTTAAACTTCACGATATTCCAAACACGGTTGAACGTGCTTGCTTTAATGTTGTTAAAAACGGGGCAAATTTCTTTAATGTTCACGCCACAGGCGGAATTGAAATGATGAAAAGCGCAAAAAAAGGAGCTATAGAAGCTTGCGAAAAATATAATAAAAAATCTCCCGTTATTCTTGCCGTAACCATTTTAACAAGTATAAACGAAGAAATTTTGGAAAACGAACTTCTAAATAAAAATAAAGTTGACAGACTTGTATTACAGCTTGCGCAAAATGCTAAAATTGCGGGATTATCGGGAGTTGTTGCTTCCGCGCGTGAAGTTAAATTAATCAAACGGGAGCTGGGTGAAGATTTTATTGTTTTAACTCCCGGGATAAGACCTAAATGGTCTTTAACGGATGACCAGAAAAGAACGGCAACACCAAAAAGCGCAATACAAGACGGAGCTGATTATATTGTTTTGGGCAGAGCAATTACAAAAGCTCAAAACAGAATTGAAGCAATTGAAAAAGTTTATGATGAAATAATGACAAATAAGGAAATATAAAATGGGTACATTAATTCTTCAGGACGGGACAGTTATTAAAGGCAATTCAAAAGGTGCTATAGGAGGTTATGAGGGAGAAATTGTTTTTAATACCTCAATGGCGGGTTATCAGGAAATTTTAACAGACCCATCTTATGCTAAACAAATAATTGTAATGACATATCCCGAGATAGGAAATTATGGAATTAACGATACTGATTTTGAAGCGGATAAACCCAATTTGGTTGCAATGATAGCAAAGAATTTTTGCGCACATGAAAGTCATTATAAATCCAAGAAAAACATAACCTATTATTTTAAAGAAAATAATATAATAGCTCTTGATAATATTGATACCCGTTCTTTGGTGCGAAAAATAAGAGAGTTTGGCACAATGAGCGCATTTATTACATCTAACGATGTTGATGAAGATTTTATTAAACAAAAAATCAAACAAATCCAAAAATTTAAAACAAATTCAACTTTGTTAAACGAAGTTACCTGCAAGAAAAAATATAAATACAATTCAACAGGTAAAATAAAACTTGCATTTTTGGATTACGGTGCAAAACAAGGAATAATACAAGCTCTTGCCAAGAGAGATTGCGCCGTTACGGTTTTTCCCGCCGACAGCACTGCGCAGGAAATTTTAGACAGGGGTTATGATGCCGTCTTTTTATCAAACGGCCCCGGAGACCCTGCAGACTATAAATATCAAATTGAAGAAATTAAAAAAATGATGGGAAAAATTCCGATTTTCGGGATTTGTTTGGGTTATCAGCTTCTTGCTCTTGCTTCAGGTGCGCAGACTTATAAATTAAAATACGGCCACAGAGGTGCAAATCATCCCGTTATAAACCTTGAAAACAATAAAGTTATGATGACAAGTCAAAATCACGGTTATGCGGTTAAAACCGATACTTTGGCAAAATATGTACGTCCTACTTACAAAAATTTAAACGATGACACTTTAGAGGGATTTGAAATATCCTCTATGGATGTTTATGCGGTTCAATTCCACCCCGAGGCGAAACCGGGGCCGACGGATGCTTCAATTATTTTTGACGAGTGGACAAATTTGATGAAAAGAAATTTAAAAAATGTTAAAGAGGTAGAATATGAAAAACAAAGCTCTTAAGAAAATATTAGTAATCGGCTCAGGCCCTATAGTCATAGGACAGGCAGCCGAATTTGACTATGCGGGAGTACAGGCATGCAGAGCTTTAAGCGAAGAAAAAATTGAGGTGGTTTTAGTTAATTCAAATCCCGCCACAATTATGACCGACGAAAAAATAGCTTCAAAAGTTTATATCGAGCCTTTAACGGTTGAATGTTTATCGGAAATTATTAAAAAAGAACGCCCCCAAGGACTGATTGCGACTTTAGGCGGTCAAACTGCTCTTAATCTTGCTTGCGAACTTGATAAAACAGGAATTTTAAAAGAATATGATGTTAAAATTTTAGGCACGGATATTGATTCCATTAAAAAAGCGGAAGACAGAGAACTGTTTAAAAACTTAATGCAGGAAATAAATGAACCGGTCCCCGAAAGCGAAATTGTTTCAACATACGATGATGCGCTTAAATTCAAAGAAAGAATAGGTTTTCCGATAATTATCCGTCCCGCTTTTACTTTAGGGGGTTCAGGCGGAGGAATAGCCCGAAATGAAGAAGAATATGATTTAATTGTTCATACGGGTCTGGCGCAATCTCCCATTAATCAGGTTCTTGTTGAAAAATCAATTGCAGGCTTTAAAGAAATTGAATATGAAGTTATAAGAGATAAAAATGACACCTGTATAACAATTTGCAATATGGAAAATATTGACCCTATCGGTATCCATACGGGGGACAGCTTTGTAGTTGCGCCGAGCCAGACTCTTACAAACAACGAATTTCAAATGCTGAGGTCATCCGCCGTTAAAATCATAAGAGCTTTAAAAATAGAGGGCGGATGCAATGTTCAATTTGCGCTTGATACGGTATCAAATCAATATTACGTTATTGAAGTTAACCCCAGAGTCTCCCGTTCTTCTGCACTTGCAAGTAAAGCAACGGGATATCCGATAGCTAAAATTTCGACAAAAATTGCAATCGGCTATACTTTAGATGAAATTAAAAACTCAATAACAGGAACTACTGCCGCTTTTGAACCTGCGCTTGATTATGTGGTTGTTAAAATTCCAAAATGGCCTTTTGACAAATTTTCTTCGGGAGACAGGATTTTGGGAACAAAAATGAAAGCAACGGGAGAGATTATGGCAATAGGGCGAACCTTTAATTCCGCCTTTAAAAAAGCCGTAACATCTCTTGAAGAAAGATTTTGCGGTTTGTTAAACAGAGGCTTTGAAAAACTGGAAAATAACGAACTTTTGAAAGAGCTTTCAATTCAGGATGACAGAAGAATTTTCCGTTTGGCTCAAGCTCTTTTTAACGGGAATGATGTTGATATGCTTCATCAAATAACCAAGATAGATAACTGGTTTATTGAAAAAATTAAAGAAATTGTTGATTTTTCAATTGCATTAACAAAAGAAATTCTTGATAAAGATTTGTATTTAAAAGCTAAAGAAATGGGCTTTTTGGATGAAGAAATAATTAAATTGACTAATGCTTCAAAAGAAACACTTGAAAGTTTTAATACGGAAGTTTCATTTAAAATAGTTGACACGTGCGCCTGTGAATTCAGCGCAAAAACCCCGTATTTTTATTCCGCATACGGAGAAAAATGCGAGCTTGAAAATTATAAAGATGAAGCAAAGGAAAATATTGTTGTACTGGGTTCAGGACCTATAAGAATAGGACAAGGAATAGAATTTGATTATTGCTCGGTTCATGCATCCATGGAATTAACAAACCAAGGTTTTGAAGCGGTTATGATAAATTCTAATCCCGAGACACTTTCGACAGATTTTGATATAGCAACAAGATTATATTTTGAACCGATGAATATTGAAAATGTTGTAAATATCATTAAAAAGGAAAAACCAAAGGGTGTTTTGGTTCAATTCGGCGGTCAAACCGCAATTAATCTGGCGGAAAAACTTGACGCTCTCGGCATTAAGATTTTGGGCACAAGTTTAAACTCGATTAATGCCGTGGAAGACAGAAATGTTTTTGAAAAATTGCTTGAGGAATTAAACATCCCTCAGCCTAAAGGTGTTGCGGTAAAAAGCATCCCTGAAGCTCTAAGCGCGGCAAAAGAATTAAACTATCCCGTTCTGGTCCGCCCGAGCTATGTTATAGGGGGCAGAGGAATGCAGGTTGTTTATAATGATGATGAACTTTTAACATACATAAAAGAAGCGTTTAAATTTTCAAACGAACACCCCGTTTTAATAGACCAGTATCTGGAAGGGCAGGAAGTTGAACTTGATGCCGTAACGGACGGTCACGATATTTTAATCCCCGGAATTTGCGAGCATATTGAGCGGGCAGGGGTTCACTCGGGCGATTCCATGAGCATTTATCCGAGCCAAAATATCTCAAGAAAAAACGAAAAAATTCTTGTAAATTATGCAACAAAAATTGCCCGCAGATTAAATATCAAAGGTTTAATGAACATTCAATTTATTATTAAAGACGATAAAGTATATGTTATAGAAGTTAATCCCCGTGCCTCAAGAACAGTTCCCATTATGAGCAAAGTAACGGGAATTGATATGGTTGAAATTGCAATTCGTGCAATACTTGGAAAATCAATAAGACGTGCAGGGTATGGAGTTGGTTTATATAAAAAATCAAATCTTGTATCCGTTAAAATGCCTGTATTTTCTTGGCAAAAGCTCAACAGAATTGACCCTGCGCTTGCACCGGAAATGAAATCCACGGGTGAAGTTTTAGGTATAGAAAAAACATATAAAAAAGCTTTATATAAGGCATTTTTAGCAGGCGGATATAAATTTTCCTCTTCAAAACAGAGGGTTCTTGTTTCTTTAAATGACCATTGCAAACAGCAGGCTCTTCCCATGGTAAAAAGGCTTTTCAAACAGGGATTTTTCATCATGGCAACTTGGGGAACTCATAAATTCCTTGAAAAAAACGCTATCCCGTCTAAAATGATTGAAAAATTCATGATAGATAAACTTCAAAAGCGCATGAAAGACGGTCGTTTGAGTTTCATAATCAACACTCCGACTACGGGTAAAAATTCTCAAAATGCGGGATTTCAAATCAGAACAATAGCACAAATATACGGAGTTCCGAGCTTTACTTCAATAGATACCGCAAGTGCATTTTTGAAGGCTTACAAAGTGTTTGATAAAAAAACTCCTTTGGAATATGACACAATTACAAATTACAGAAAGAAAAAATTTCTTGATTTTATAAGGTAATAATTTTAAATTATTACCTTATAAATATTAATTAAATCATTTTGTAAACTTTAAATTCGCAAGGTTTTAGCTCTTTGAAAGTAATTTCTTTTGTAATATCGTTTTTAAGAGGTTTTTGAGCAAAAACGCATTTATTCATTTCGTCATATTCAAATTCAAAATATGCCGTTAATTTTTTATTGTTTTTTAATTTAACGGTATTATCTTTTGTTACGGCTCCTTTAACGTTTTTGCGCACAATATCGCCTTTTTCGTCCTGTATGTCTTTCAATTCGTTTGGTGCAAAATAATTTGCCGCTATAAGATAAGAATATTCCTGCTTTTTGTCGGCATCATTTACTATTTCCCAGCAGACAAAACCGTTCGGTTCTTGGCAGTGGAGAATTGCCCTGCCTTGATTGATTAATTTATCATGCTGGACGAAGTAGTTCAGTGCATTGAATTTTTCGAAGAAATACCAGTTATTATTTCTTATAAGCGAGACTTCTTTTGAAATTACTCTTTCAATTCCGCCTTTTGTAAAGCTTTCATCCCCGTCTACGGATAAAACGGGGCGGGAAGCGAATTTTCCTCCCGGAATAAATTTCATTTTAAACCATTTAAATAATGCTCCCGCTTCTCCCAATTGTGCGGGATATTGGTTTATATCTCTAAATTCGCCGTCTTGATTGTTGTATCCTTTTAAAATCGATAATTGATTATTTTTTGAATTTTTTTGATTATATGTGGACAGCCTTAAATTATCGTTTATTATTTGTTCGGGAGTTTTTGTGTGTTGTGATACTATATCATTTCCCCACAGCAAGTCAAATTTCATATCCTTGTGATATTCTTTGAAATATCCGTCCCAAAGCATATATTCAGCTAATGTTGCAAAATACGGAACTCTCTTTTTTAAGGCGGAATTGACTTTGCCTAAGACTTTAGAGGGAATTCTGTAGCTTATGGGTCTGCCTTTTTTGTCCTGCGAACATTCGTCTACAATGTGGTCTATATGGTCAATTCTGAAGCCGTCAAAGTTGTACTCTTTTTGCAAATCTTGAACATATTGGATATAAAAATCCGCAACTTCTTCATTATATTGCTGTTTTTCAAATTGGTAGAAATAAAAAGGGGTTTGACAATCTAAATTAGCAAAATGTGTTACATCTTCGCCTTTATAATTGTAGTGTTTGTATATGGGGTATTTTTTTCCTTTAGACATTTTATCAAATATTGCAACGCCTGCCGAACACCATGCGCCTCCGGGGTATGTCCAAAGACCTTCTTTAATTAAGGCTTCTACTACTTCTTGCTGATTTTCCATATCTTGTTCTTTTTTGGGAGTTTTTTTGCATTTTTTTTCAACAAGCTCGCAAACTCTTTTTTGAAGCTCTTTTTGTTTTTCCGAAAAGCTCATTTTATATGAAATTAAAATTTTATATTCATCTAAATCCTCTTCAATTTCATTTATAATTTCCTGTTCGGTTGAGCCGTATTTTTTTTCAGCACCTTCAAGATTTTCAAGATAAATTTCTTTTGCTTTAATTATATCTTTTTCCTGAAATTTGCGTTTTTGAATTAATTGATTGCATAAGCCTTCCAAATAGCCTTTAATAGAGAAGGTAATTTCTTTAATATCCTGCCAGCGGGCAATTTGCGGATTTAACAGCACCATTTTCGAATATCTTGCGCTTTGGGGAAGAATATCGTATATAACAGGGTGGTTGCAAAGCTGAGCAAGCTCAATAAATAATTTAACCTGTTGAGTTTTATTTAATCCTAAAAATTTATATAAATTATCATCTTGCAGATTTTGCGAGATGTCGTTTGTTTTAGGTAAATAATACGCACATTCAAATTCTCTTTCAAAGAAAGGAATTAAATATAAAGTACAAGGCAAAATATCAAGCTCTAAATTTCCGGAATTTAATGTAATAAGGCATTTTATCCAATCTATAAATTTGCCTGCCTGATTTGAATTACTGCCAAGACCGCTAAGAGATAAAAGCTTTATGTCATGACCTTCTTTTTTAAACCACGAGGAATTTTTATAACCCAGTCTTGATAGTACGGAAGGATTGCTGAAGTTTATAAATTTATTATCTTTAAAAGTTTTTGCATATTTCAGCTTTTCTATTAAAGTATAAATTGCTTCATCGTCCGTAAGCTCTTCCAAAACTTTAAATTGAGGATACGGAAGATAGCCGTATTTTTTAATTGTTTTTGAAAGGTACTGTTTTCTGTCCTCTTTAACTTCTTCAATTCTGTAAATTTGTGCTATTTTTGATAAAAGCACATCAAGCTCGTTATTTAAAAAATTTGCTTCCGTCTTATTTTTTTTGTTCAGTAATTGTAACATAAAAATTCCTTCTATCCCTTTTAAAATTATTTTACCAGAAAATACATACGCAAAAAATATTTGATACAAATATTAATAAAAACCCCCTGTTTTTTGTTACAAATTATTAATTACGGGTATTTATACCTTGAAGTTATTTTAGATACACAATGTACATTTTATATAAAGGAAGGAATTAAAATGGAATTAGACCCTATTAAATTTAATGCGGCTATAGAAACCGGAAAAACACCGATTCAAACGCCAAGCCTCGCACCTGAAAATAATGAACCTCTGATGAGTTTTAGTGAAGATTCTTCTCAACTTTCATCCGAGCTAAATTCGGAAGATACTGACAGACTTATTAAAGAACAGATAGCAAAAGAAGAAAATATTATAAATAATCAAGAAAGATCGGAAGCAAAAGGCGACGCAAATAAATTTGTCGAAGGACAAGATGCAACACAAGTTGCATGGTGTGCCGCATACGCAAATAATATTTTAGAACAATCAGGAGTTGAATTAGCTCCATGGTATCAAAATATATGCCAAGACCTTAATAAAGACGGCGTTGAAGACTCTTGGACAGTTAAAAACATAAGAAATGCCGCAAAAGCTGCCGAATCGGAAACGGGAAAACAAATAATTACGGACGGAAGTAAAGCACAAGTCGGTGACCTTTGTTTTCTGGGTTCAAATCACGTAGGTGTGCTTGCAAAAGTTGAAGATGACGGTACTCTTTGTATTGTTGCCGGAAACTCTTCGGATCAAACTGCTGTTTATATGGTACAGCCTCAAGATTATGGTCAATATGAATTTGCTAATACAACAGGAACAGACAGAACAAATGTTGATAACGGAGAATTGGCAAAAAATTCCGCAAATGGCGAAGTATCCGATAATTTTAACGGCAGTAAATATTCTTCCTTAATTGAAAACAGATTTTCGCAATATGACGAAAACGATAATTCTCAATCAAAAGAATATTGGATAGATAATATAAATGATTTCCAAGAGTATCTTTTAGAAGAAACTCCTGCTCCAACTCCTACTGACTCCGTAGTTATAGAAACAAGAACCACAACTCCTCCTATAACAACATCTGCCCCGACGGAAAACGATACAACTCCTGCTCCTACGGAAGCTGAAGCTACGACTCCTCCCGTTACAACTCCTCCTGTAACAACTCCTCCCGTTACAACTCCTCCTGTAACAACTCCTGCTCCTACGGAAGCTGAAGCTACGACTCCTCCCGTTACAACTCCTCCTGTAACAACTCCACCCGTTACAACTCCCCCTGTAACGACTCCTGCTCCTACGGAAGCTGAAGCTACGACTCCTCCCGTTACAACTCCTCCTGTAACAACTCCACCCGTTACAACTCCCCCTGTAACGACTCCTGCTCCGACAGAAACGGATGATACCGAAATAGATAACGATTACCCTGATTTTGGCGATACAGATACAGATATCCCTCCGGAAAACAAAACACCTTCCGAACCCCCGTTGTCTGAAGAAACTCAAACAGTTACTCCTTCGGAAAATGAACCTGAAGCGACGGAACCTGAACAACAAACAACACCCTGCGAAGATCTTGAAGATACGGGAAACGGTTCAGTTCCCGAACTTGGCGAAGATAATTCAAATCTTGAAAACAATCCGATTCCGTCTGATGAAGGTGAAACACCTGCCGAGCCTGAAATTGCGCAAGAAAACAAAACACCTTCCGAACCCCCGTTGTCCGAAGAAACTCAAAAAGATATCCCTTCAGCGACGGAACCTGAACAACAAACAACACCCTGCGAAGGTCTTGAAGATACGCAAAGCGATTTGGTTCCCGAACTTGGCGGAGCCGGTTTGATTTCGTCCGTCGCGGGTGGCTATGATATTGAATTTGCAAATGAAGCAAATGATTTAGCAGCGTTGATGGAAGAATACGAAAACTATAATAATGAAAATCAGTTTTTAGATAATGCAGATACAAATACAATTTCCAATGTATTTGGCAATTTATTTTCATCGAACCGGATGAAAGACAAGAAAAAATAAATATTAACCGAATATTAAAACTCTCAAAGATTTAATACTTTGAGAGTTTTTTGAAGGAATATTAAAATTTTTTTAATAATTTATTTTTTAAATGTTATAAACTTCTATCTTCGGGAATAAAACTTTTAGAATTATTTTTAGCGTATAGTGTACATTTATTATATAAAGGAAGGAATGTTAAAATGAATGTGGAACCTAATCCTATTAAATTTTTAGAGTTAACAGGTGAAAATAAATCACCCCTAACAACGGGAAGCGAACAACCCAATCAAGCTTCTGAAGTCAATTCTATTCATGAAGAAATTCCTGTTGAAAAAACAGAATCAACTTCTTCTGACAGACTTATTAAAGAACAAATAGCAAAAGAAGAAAATATTATAAACGGTCAAGAAAGATCGGAAGAAAAAGGTGACGCAAATAAATTTGTCGAAGGACAAGATGCAACACAAGTTGCTTGGTGCGCAGCTTATGATAATTATATTTTAGAACAATCAGGAGTTAAATTGGATACTTGGTATCAAAATATATGCCAAGACCTTAATAAAGACGGCGTTGAAGACTCTTGGACAGTTAAAAATGTTAAAAATGCCGCAAAAGCTGCTGAAATTGATACCGGAAAACAAATAATTACGGACGGAAGTAAAACACAAGTCGGTGACCTTTGTTTTCTTGGTTCAAATCATATGGGCGTGGTTGCAAAAGTTGAAGATGACGGTACACTTTGTGTTGTGGCGGGTAATACTTCAAATCAAACCGTTGCTTACATGATACAGCCTCAAGATTATGGTAAATATGAATTTGCAAACACAACAGGAACAGACAGAACAAATGTTGATAACAGCAAATTGGCAAAAGATATCACAGCCGATGGAGAATCGGTTGATTTCGAAGGTACTAAATATTCTCCTGTCAGAGATAAATTCTCGGAATATGATGAAAACGATAATTCACAATCAAAAGAATATTGGATAGATAATATAAATGATTTCCAAGAGTATCTTTTAGATGAAACTATTGTTCCTACTCCTACTGACGCTGTAGTTACAGAAACAAAAACAACAACTCCTCCTGTAACAACATCTGCCCCGACAGAAAACGATACAACTCCTGCCCCGACAGAAAACGATACAACTCCTGTCCCGACGGAAAACGATACAACTCCTGCCCCGACAGAAGCTGATGTTACAACTCCACCCGTTACAACTCCTCCTGTAACGACTCCTCCCGTTACAACTCCTCCACATGATTCTGATACTGATACAGATACTGATATCGACACTGATACTGATGTAGATACAGATACTGATATTGATACAGATACAGACACTGATACAGACACTGATACAGATACAGATACAGATACAGACACAGACACTGACACAGACACCGACACAGACACAGATACCGATACAGACATAGACACTGATACAGATACAGACACAGATACGGATACAGATACGGATACAGATACCGACGCTGACACAGACACCGACACAGACACAGATACCGATACAGACACAGACACAGATACTGATGTAGATACCGATACAGACACAGACACTGATACAGATACAGACACTGATACTGACACTGATACAGATACAGACACTGATACTGACACCGACACGGATACTGACACTGATACCGATACAGATACTGATACGGATACTGATACTGAAGAAGATAACGATTACCCTGATTATCCGGGCGATACAGACACAGACACTGACACAGATACCGATACAGACACAGATACAGACACTGATACTGACACCGACACGGATACTGATACAGACACAGATACAGATGCAGACTCTGATACCGATACTGACACAGACACAGACGCTGACTCTGATACCGATACAGATACAGATGCAGACTCTGACGAAGACTGCCCTCCGCTTGAAGATACCGGCAGAGATGATACACCTGACTTGGGCGGTGGAGAAGATTATAAACCCGGACTGGCAATTTCTGCTAATACCAAACGTGCAGTAAACCCTGCTCAAAATGCTTCGAGCAATATTATATCCAATCTTAGCAAAGTTGCACAAAGTTTGACATCGGCTCTTGCTTTCATAACAGGCAGAAAAAAATAAAACAACCGAAAAGTTAATATAACAAGGTTATATGCATTTAAACTCCCGAAAAATAAAATCTTCGGGAGTTTTATTTTACTTTTCAAAAAATTAAAAATAATATATAATATTAAAAAATTAAATATTTAAGTAAAGAATTGTAAACGAAATCCAGAATAAGTATCACTTTCTGCTTTTAGCTGACTTTAATAACTTGCAGACACAAAAACCAAACCTCTAAGGAGAAAAAATGAATTTTAAAAATTTTAAAATTGTAAGAAAATTAAAAGATATAAGCCCAAAGCTTAAATGTGCAATGTTTTCGAAGCTTCAGGAATGCAAGATAGCTTCCCGATATATTGATTACTTAATTCCTGATGAAAATAAAGATATAAATAAAGACAACGAACGTCTTGAAAAGATGGTTCGAGATACTTTAATAAAAGAATTTTCTCCTAAAATCAAAGATATGAAAGCTTTTGACCTTTTGGTGGATGCAACCGTTCATAATATTAAACAGAAACAATTAAAAGCAACGGGTGATTACGAAGAAATTGATTTATAAAACAAAAGCCTGATTTATTCAGGCTTTTTTGTTTCTTCTTCAGCTGATTTTTCTTCTTCAAGCTGTTTTGAAGGGTCTTTTGTTTCTTCTATAATTTCTTGAAGTCTTTTTTTGGTCTCTTTAAAGATTTTTTCTTTTTCGGATTTCTTTAAATGATAATTATCAATTATCTTCATAATTTCTTCATCGTCAGGCATGGTTTGAACTAAAGGTTCTTGCGCAAACATAAACTGACCCGAACAAAAAAATAAACCTAAAATTAAAATTATTTTCTTCATAACTTCCCTTAAAATTATTTTCCTATTTTTATAATAGAATATTTTTATGGAAATTGTAAGTGCTTTAAAAAAAATTTGTCCTAAAAATTTTATTTCTAAAAAAGAAGATTTATACGTATATGCGCATGACACTTCAAGGAACCCCGATAAATTAATTTTGCCCTTATGCGTTGTTTTTCCGACAAACAGTGCGGAAGTTTCAAAAATTGTTTGCGCTTGTGCAAAATATAAAACAGCAATTATTCCCCGTGCCCAAGGTACAAATCACTGCGGTGCAACAAGACCATCCGAAAACTCCGTGGTTGTTCATTTTTCCAAAATGGATAAAATTATAAACATTAACAAAGAAAATTTAACTGCGACTGTTGAAGCAGGCGTTGTTATAGGTAAATTGAATAAAGAGCTTGAAAAGTTAAATCTTTTCTTTCCGCCTGACCCTTCAAATCTCGCAGTTTCTACCATAGCAGGCGCAATTGCTCTTAACTCGGGCGGTCCTCGGACTTTTAAATACGGAAACACAAAAGACTATGTTATTAATCTTGAAGTTGTTTTGCCAAACGGCGAGATAATTGAAACTTCAAAAAATATCGCAAAAAACGTTACAGGATATAATTTAACTTCTCTTTTTGTCGGAAGCGAAGGAACTTTAGCTCTTATCACCAAAGCAACTTTAAAATTAATCCCCATGCCCGAAGCAAGGTTATTAACATTAGCTTATTTTGATAACATAATTGATTGTGTAAAATGTGTTAATAATATTATTAACAAAGGTTTTATTCCCTCAACCTTAGATTTATTGGATAGTGTTACTTTAAAAACAATTGAAAATTTTAACCCATGCAATCTTAAAGTTGATAAAAACGCTCTTTTAATAGAGCTTGACGGCTTTAAAAGCTGTATAGCCGAACAATTAAAAATTTTAAAAGAAATTTTAATTGCTTCGGGTGCTGAAAATATAGTTCAAACATCAAATGAAGTAGAAAACGAAAATATTTGGAGAGCCAGAAGAAGCGCATTTTCAGCCTTGTCGCAGTTAAAACCGAACGTAATTACCGAAGATATAGTTGTTCCGAGGGATAAAATAGTGGATATTGTGTTAAAAATTCAAGAGTTATCAAAAAAATATAACATAATTACGGCAATAATGGGACACGCCGGAGACGGCAACATTCATCCGAATTTTGCTCTTGATTTGGAAAACGAAATTGAAAATAAAAATTTTGAAAAATTAAAAGATGAACTTTTTAATTATGCCGTAAAAATTCAAGGAGTGCCCTCAGGTGAGCATGGTATCGGAACTGATAAAAGAAAATATTTAGATATTGCTCTTGATAAAAAAACGCATAACTTAATGAAGCAAATTAAAAACTTTTTTGATAAAGACAATATTTTTAATCCGAATAAAGCAATATGATAGAAAAAATTAAAGAATATAAAGAAATAATTTTAAATTTGTTAAAATTATCCCTGCCTATTTTGTGGGGGAATTTGTCTCAGATTTTAGTCGGTTTTGCCGATACTATTTGTGCGGGACACTATTCCACTTTGGCGCTTGGTGCAATAAGCGTTGCAAGCGCAATTTTGATGACCGTTACAATCGGAGCAATCGGATTGCTGTTGAGCATTTCTCCCGTTATAGCAAACTACAGAGGAAGAAAAATCCCCTCAAAGCAATATTTTAAATTAACTTTGTTATTTGCATTTATAGTTTCAATTCCGTTCTTTTTGATTACGGAGTTATTTTTGGCTCATATAGGGATTTTTAAATTTGAACCCGAGCTTGAGCGCCTATGCGCACAATATATTTCAATTTGCGCTTGGACAATATTTCCCGCTTCTTTGTTTGTTGCGCAGAAAGAATTTCTTCAATCTTACGAAAAAGTTGTATTTGCAAATGTTCTTTCTTTTTTAATGGTATTTATAAACATAATTTTAAATTATGTTTTAACTTTCGGATTTACTTGCACCTTATTTTCAATAAAACCTATGGGTTTAGAGGGTATTGCAATTGCAACTTTAATTTCTAAATCAATAAGCGCTTTGATTTTATCTTTATATTGTCTGCCGTTTTTTAAAGACAAATTTAGTAATTCAACGGAATATATAAAAGAACTTTTAAAAGTCGGTTTTCCGATTAGCTGTGCGATATTTTTTGAATTTTTGGGTTTTAATTTAACTGCCGTTTTAATCGGGAAATTCAGCGCACTTTTTGCAGGCGTGCATGATATAATTTTGTGCATTGCAAATTTTACTTTTATGATTGTTTTATCCGTTGCTAGCGCTTCAAGCATTAAAATCGGATATTATAACGGGGCAAAAGATATTGAAAATATAGTTAAATATTCAAAAGCAAACCTCTTTATAGTGGGAATTATTTGTCTTAGCACTTTTTGCATTTTAATAAAATTTTCAAATCCTATTATAATGATGTTTTCACATGACAGCGAAGTAATATATTGGTGTAATAAAATTTTAAAAATTGCAATTTGTTTTTTATTCTTCGACGGGCTTCAAGGGGCAAATGTCGGCATTTTAAAGGGTTTAAAAGATACAAAAATAATAATGTGGGTAATGTTATTCGGTTATATGATAATTGCAATTCCGATAGGGTCTTATCTTGCGTTTTATAAAAATATTGTTCTTGAGGGCTATTGGATAGGTCTTGCCCTTTGTTTGTTCTGCGTAAGCATAATAACTTTATTCAGAGTCATATATAAAATTAAAAAGCTCAAAAAAAAATGAAACGACTTAAATTATCTTTACAAATAGGCTTGACGACAGTTATTTAGTGTGTTAACATCTTTAATGCTAAATACTCTAACCCAAAAGGAGGTGAAAAAAATGCCGGAAGTAAGAGTTCGTGATAACGAAAGCATTGAATCAGCTCTTAAAAGATTTAAGAAAAAAATTCAAAAAGCAGGAATATTATCTGAAATTAAACGCAGAGAAAGATACGAAAAACCTTCCGTAAAAAGAAAAAGAAAATCCGAAGCTGCAAGAAAAAGAAAAGTTTAATTTTTTAAAATCTAAATTTAAAATGGCGAGGTTGAAATAATTGTGATATTATTCAGCCTCGTTTTTTGTTAAAATTTTTATATGGAAAAAAGATATTATCCTTTAAGTCGATATTTAGAAGAAACTTTCAACAAAAAAATCTATAAAATAACTCTAAACGCCGGTCTGACCTGCCCTAATCGAGACGGAACAATCTCAAAAAAAGGATGTTTATTTTGTGATGAAATAGGCAGTTATTCAAGATGTTTAAATCCTGATTTATCAATTCAAAAACAGATAAAATTTTCAATCGAAAAATTATCTTCAAAATTCAAAGCCCAAGGTTTTATTGCTTATTTTCAATCTTATTCAAATACTTACGCAACTA
>CANQAW010000015.1 GCA_947589525.1 Candidatus Gastranaerophilales bacterium | reverse complement strand
GTTCTTGATACCGAAGTTTATTCAAATACGGGCGGTCAAGCTTCTAAATCAACTCCGACTGGTGCTGTAGCTAAATTTGCGACAGGCGGTAAAAAGACTTATAAGAAAAATATGGGTCTTATGAGCATGTCATACGGTTACGTTTATGTTGCTTCGGTTGCACTGGGCGCTGATAGAGCTCAAACTCTAAAAGCATTCCAAGAAGCTGAAAGCTATAACGGACCTTCAATAATATTTGCTTATGCTCCTTGTATAGCACACGGTATTGATATGTCTAAAACTCAAACGGAACAAAAACGTGCGGTTGAAGCAGGCTACTATCCTTTATACAGATATAATCCCGATAAAGAACAACCGTTCAGCTGGGATGCTAAAGAACCTAAAGGAAGCTACCAAGACTTCATTCAAAGCGAAGGAAGATATAAATCGCTTCAAAAAACAAACCCGCAATGTGCTCAAGAACTATATTCTCAAGCCGAACAAGATGCTAAAAAGAGAATGGAAGTTTACAAGGCTGTTGGCGAATTATTGAAATAGTTTGAATAATTTAGCAAACAAAGAACGGGAGTAAGATAATCTTGCTCCCGTTTTCAATTTTTAAAATTTAAAAATGATTTAATTTTTTGCAAGTTTTATTTCTTTTTTTAAATCATTAATAAATTCTTCTCTGTATAAAAACCCCAAATGCGCTCCGTTGCTTAATAATACCAATTTATCATCACAGGTTCTTTTAAGTTCCAAAAGGTCATTTTCGCTTATTAAATAATCATCAAGACTGTGATAAATTTTATAGTTATCCGAATTAATCAGAAAATCCGATATACTTTTTATGCTTGTTATTTTTGAAATTTCATCAAAGCTCACATCCTTATTTATAAAATACTTCTCTATATAATCGTGATAATTCATTGAGTTGATTTCATCCTGTATTTGTTTTCTGTCAAAATTAGGGTTATCAATAAGCTCGCTTTCCAAAATTAAATCTCCTAATTTTTGATTAAACACAAAAGCGCTTATTAATTTTGCTTCGTAATTTGTAAAAGGCAGTTTTTCAAAGTTATCCAAAAGCTCTTTTTTATCATTATAAGCTCTCATTATTTTAGCAACCGTGTAAGCTACTTTATCTTTAAGGTCGTTTGGGTAGTTTTTCCAAGCGGAAGTTATTTCATCAATTTGTCCTATAGCGTATAAAAGGCTGTATGGGGGTGAAATTGCAATAAATTTATCAAAATTATTCGCCCCTTTTTCATACTGTTCATTTGCTAAAAATAAAATACTGTATGCACCCAGTGATGTTCCTATGGCAATTCTTTTTAAGAAAACCCTGTTATATTTTTCACTTAATTGAGAAATAATATTATTAACTAAAAGATTAATATATTTAATATCATTTTTAATCAAACCTACTTTGTAGCCTTTATCAACACTTTTTAAAAATTCCCACTGAAAATGGCTTCCTAAAATTATAACGCTGTAACCCTCATCGTAGAGCATTTTTGCCATTATTCTGCCGTGCGAATTTCCCGCTCCCTCTCCGACCGAGGGAAAAATTACCGCCAAAGGGGCGAATTTATCTTTATTTAAAATATAAAAATACTTATATTTATCCCTCTGCGGGCTCAGAACAGCATAGCCCGTCTTAATTTTTTTTGAAAAGTCCCTGTTCCAAATCGACAATTCGTTCCAAAATTTAGGTTTTTCGCTGTAATAATCAAATAGTGCGGTTCTCATTGAGTCCGTCACGGGATTTTGAGGATTATAATTATTTAAAACAATATCCGCTTTTAATTCATCCGTTAATTTGACCACAATATCATTTTTTTGATTATCCAGTAAAGCTCCTTTTACGCTTTTGTTTTCCTGTTTTTCTTTATTTACAAGGTCGATTTCATCATCATTGGGTTTAATTGAATTCAAGACCTTTTTTCTGTCATAATTTGATAATTTAATATATTTTTCAACTCCGAAAAATTCTTTTGCAATCGTATAAGGGTCTAAAAAATTCGATTCAACCATTTTTATAATCGGCTGAATATGGGCAGTTCTGTTTATCAACAGTCCGAGTTTTATTCCCGCTGCAACGGGTGTTGCTATATAAGTTGTGGGAGTCAGCGCAAAATCAAGTATTCTTCCGAAAATATCACGGGTGTTTGTGGCTGATATAAAAGGCAAAATTAAGAAGTTTCCGCATTTAACTTTGCATTTTGCAAGAGCTTGCTCCATATCCTCGTTATACATTTCAAGTTTAAAGATTTTGTCCGCAAAATCAATTAAACCCCCTATGCCTAAGGTTGAATTAATTATAAACCTTTTTGTTTCGTGCTTAACGGCATCAAAATCCCTTTGCAAAAGCGAACTTACAAGTCTCTTGGGGTATTCAATGTTGTAATAAGCACAATTTAAGCTGTTAATTAAAAAGTCGGGTACTATCGAAGCCCAAAGAACATGAATTTTCCTTGCAAAAAGCCTGTTCATCTTTAAATTAAAATTAAAGATTTTACGGTTAAAATTTTCGTATTTGTCTTGGTTTAAATATAATTGCGAATAATTTAAATTTTTTTGGTTATTGGTTAATTCAACGGCTTGAATTGCGCCCGTGTTAAATAAAAATAAATTAATTATTAAAACCCAACCGATTAGCTTTTTTAATTTTTTCAAAATTTTCTCCGTTCGTATTTCAATTAATTTATATGATTAATTTTGAAAAAATAAACTAGCTTATTCGGCAATTGTTCGGATTAAAAAAGTCCGCTTAGTTAGCGGACTTTTATTTTTACTGCTTTGAAGTTATTTTTTAATTAATTCGTTTATTTTTTTTATTATTCCTTTTATTGCTTTAAAGGTTAGTATTATTGCACTTGAGCTTACTAGAGCACCAATCAGCGTATCTTTGCTGATATCTGCTTTTTTTGCAATTTGAACTACGCTTTTATTTGTTTTTGAAGCAATAAATTTATCCGTTCCTTGCGCCAGCATTGATGCCAATTCTCGTGTATAAGCCCCCACTTCATTTAGCGTTTTAATGCTTGTATATGAAGCTCCTTTAATAAAATTCGTAATTTGAGGACTTATTTGCATTTATCTGCCTTTTTATGCTATTGCATCAACCACTGTTTTTACTACGCCAAGCTTTTCAACAGCACCTTTGTATGCGTTAACGCCTTTTTCTGCGATATCTGCTATACCGTTTTCATTTGAATCGGTAGAAGCAACATAAGCTGTTCCTGCTATAGCTGTTGCACCGCCTGCAAGGTTTGCAGCGCCGACTTTGTTTATGAATTTATCTTGAATTGTGCTTCCTGCTGTTTGTATTTTTGAAACTACAGAATTGATTTTTCCATGTTTGTTAAGGAAATTCGATGCTAATTCTTTTGTTTTTTCAATATATTTTACCGTATTTTCATTTTGCAGTAAATTGCTTGCGAAGTTTGATATTTTACTAAATCCTTTTCTGCCTAATAAAAATAATGCTAATGCGCCGACTACTACAGAAAATGCTGTTTGCAGCTTAGATTTTTTTTCTGTGCTTTCAAATCTGTCGCCTTCAAGTTTTCTTAAAGCGTCGGTAATTTGTTCTGCTTTTTCAACATCAAAATTCATTAATTCACTGTCCCAACCTTTAAAACTTTGGCTGCTAACTGCATTTATTTGCATATATTTTTCTCCTTTAGAATTCAACACAAATCTATAAAGTACAAACATATTATTTTTTGCTTGTTTTATTTAATTTTTCCCTCTTTTTTAATAAAACTTTACAAATTTATAATGTGATGCAGATTAATTATACAATTAAAATTTTTTATTCGCAACATAGTTAGTGTTACAACTGTTAAGCTGTTTTTGTTTTAATAAAAACTTTTATGCTAAAATGTTCTTGTTTTAATAAGGAGTATTATTATGCAGGCAATGATGAATTACGAAATAAAAGATATTACACTTGCAGAGCAAGGAAAGAAAAACATAGAATGGGCGCAAAAAGATATGCCTGTTTTAAATGCCATTAAAGAAAGATTTGAAAAAGAAAAACCGTTTGAAGGTTTGAGATTAACTGCTTCCGTCCACGTTACAAAAGAAACGGCAGCTCTTTGTATCGCACTTAAAGCAGGCGGAGCTGATGCCGTTTTGGCGGCATCAAACCCTCTTTCAACTCAAGACGATGTTGCTGCCGCTCTTGTTAAATATTACGGTATTCCCGTTTATGCAATAGCGGGTGAAGATAGTGCAACATATCACAGACATATAGAAATGGCTCTTGACCACAAACCGAATTTTATAATTGATGACGGCTGTGACTTGGTTGCAACGGTGCATTCCAAAAAAAGAGAACTTTTAAAAGATATCATAGGTTCTTGCGAAGAAACAACAACGGGAATAATTCGCCTAAAAGCTATGGAAGCCGAAGGTAAACTTGAATTTCCCGCATTAGGAGTCAATAATTCTCTGACTAAACACTTATACGATAACCGCTACGGAACCGGTCAAAGTGCGCTGGATGGTATTATAAGAGCAACAAACATACTTCTTGCGGGTAAAGTTTTTGTTGTATGCGGTTACGGCTGGTGTTCGAGAGGTGTTGCTCAAAAAGCCAGAGGTATGGGCGCAAATGTAATTGTTACCGAAGTTGACCCATTAAAAGCTCTTGAAGCCGTTATGGACGGTTTTAGAGTTATGCCTATTGCGCAAGCTTCATTAATCGGGGATATTTTCTTATCCGTAACGGGTGATATAAATGTTGTGTCAACCGAAAATATGTTAAATATGAAATCAGGCGCTTTTGTTTCAAATGCGGGTCACTTTGATGTTGAAATAGATGTTAACGGGCTTAGAAAGCATGTGCTTGAAATTAAAAATATAAGACCCAATTTGGATGAATGGGTTTTAGATAACGGAAAATCAATTTATGTTTTAGCTCAAGGCAGACTTGTTAATTTGGTTTGTGCGGAAGGTCATCCCGCAAGCGTTATGGATATGAGCTTTGCAAATCAGGCTCTTGGTATGGAATATATAATTAAAAACCAAGGCAAGCTTGAAAATAAAATGTATACACTTCCATATAGCGTTGATGTGGAAATTGCAAAATTAAAACTTCAATCTATGGGTATAGAAATTGACACATTAACGGAAGAACAAGAAAAATATCTTCATTCATGGTCTCAGGGAACATAAGAAAATCTATACTTTTCCCGTTAACGAATCAATTTTTTCTTTGTAGAAGTCAAGATTGATGTTCAGTTTATGTCCTATTTCAAGGATTTTAAGAAGGATTTTTCTCGGGTCTTTTGTTTTCCGTGCTTTTTTAATTAATTTTTCAAAATCTTCGCAAACTATTGTATAGAAAATATTTTGCGGATTTTGAATTTTTATTTCTATTGAAAGTTTTTCCAAAAGCTCGAAAAGACGAAGTATTTCCTGAATATGCTGTATTTTAAGCTCATTTTTTAAATTAAGCAACAAATCAGTGAGTTTTTGAAGAAGAACTTCCTGAACTTTTGGTGTGGTTAAACGTATGGAAAATTTGTCCGCATAGTGTTTAATTTTAAATAATCTTTTAAGTTTTGCTTTATCGGCGTAATCTTCAAGGGTTAAAAGCTCTTTTTCAAGATTTGATAAAAGTGTATATTTGGCGCAAACTCTGAAGCCTTCCGGAATATCCATTCCTAAATCATTCAGATAAGTTATCGGATTTAAAAGGCTTTGATACATTTCGTTGTATGTTTTTGCAACTTCTCGAAGTCTTTGATTTATAAGGTTTTCAAGAATTGTTTTCCTTCTGTCAATCGGTATATCTTTAAGAGTATAAATTTTATTATCAAAATAAGTTTTAATGGTTTTAATGGTTTTTTCAATGCGGTCTTCGTTAAAATCTTTTAAAATTTCTTTTTGTTCAAAAACGAAATCTTCATTTGTTGTGTAGTTTTTAACCGCACAATAAATTTCATAATCCTTTGTCTGCAAAACACAGAAAGATAAATCCTTTTTTTCCAAGGTTATGTTTGATTTTATTTCAACTTTTCCGAAATGTAAATTATCGTGTTTGTTTTTGTATTTTTTATAAACATTTCTTTTTATTGAATAACAGTATAAGTTATGTAATTTTTCTTTTACGTTTGTGTTGTTAAATATTGTTTCTATAGCATCCTGTGCGACAATTTTGCTAAAGCCCGTTGCATTTGGTTTAACCCAAGTATTATAAATATCTTTTCCGCTTCCGAATTCGGAAATATTGCTTTTTGCTTTTTGCAAAATTGATAAAAATGTTTTTTCAATGTTATTTTTGCTAAACTCCTGTGCAAGCTCAATTGCCCGAGCGGCATATTTTAAAATTTGTACGGTTTCAATTCCTGAAATATCGGCAAAAAACCAACCGCAGCTTGTATACATAAGCTGTGCAAAACGCTGGATTTCCATTAATTTAATTGCTTTTACTCTGCTTATGGAAGATAATTGCTTTTTGGCGTTATGTTTTAAAAACTCGTTAATTCTTTCTTCATTTCTGTCAATAATTACATCTATGTAATTATTGCGAGCTTTCCAAAAATCTTTATAATATTTACTTCCTTCAATCGAACAAAGATTAATTAATTCGTCACGCAGGTAGTCCATTGCTTGGCGCAGAGGCTTTCTCCATTTTTGATTCCAATGGGGTTGAGCGCCCGTTGAACAACCGCAATCTTCCTGCCATCTTCCGACGCCGTGTGAACAGCTCCAAGCAGTGACGGGTTTGATGTCAACTTCGTATTGAGGAGGATGATTTTCTAAGAAATCCGCATAATTTGTAATTTCAAAACCGAGTTCTTTTGCGCCTATTTGAACAATGTAAGCTAACGCCATATCCCCGAATTTTGTGTGATGCCCGTAGCTTTCTCCGTCTGTTGCTATATTAATTATCTGGTCTCTGTTTCTGTCGGCTACATAGCCTTCGTTTAATCTGTAAGCGAATTTTCTTCCGTCCTGCAATAAATTATCAAAAGCAACCGATTTGGAAATTGAGCCGTCATAGAAAAATAAATCGATATATTTTTCTTTGTTTGTTCCCTCAACATAGTATCTATAGGCCTGAGACGGGTCAATTGTTCCCCATGAAACATCCTGCCAGTTGTGTTCACCTATTTTATTTATACATTTTGCCTGAGTCGGGCAAAGAATTGTAAATTTAACTCCGCAATCAATTAAAACTTCCAAAGTTTGAGCATCTACCGCAGTTTCGGCAAGCCAAATACCCTCTGAGTTTCTTTTAAATCTGTGTTCAAAATCTTTTAATCCCCAAAGTACTTGCGTAATTTTATCATTTCGATTTGCAAGAGGCATTATAATGTGGTTGTATACTTGCGCAATGGCGCATCCGTGTCCGTTATACAATTTTCTTGAATTAATATCGGCTTGAATTATGCGCTCGTATGCCATAGGGTCGTTTTTTTCAAGCCAGCTTAAAAGCGTGGGTCCGAAATTGAAGCTTATATATTGATAGTTGTTTGATATTTCTATAATTTGGTTATTTGAATTAACCATTCTGGAAACGGCATTAGGACTGTAACATTGAGCGGATATTTTTTCATTCCAATCATGGTCGGGATAAGCACTTTCCTGCATCTCAATTTCTTCAATCCAAGGGTTTTCTCTCGGAGGTTGATAAAAATGTCCGTGAATTGTTAAATATTTTTTGTTATTGTTCATATTTTCCAGCTGTTCTTTTGACTATTTTTTATTTGATTGAGGTTTTGCTTTTTTTATTACCGTTAATGTTTCAATGTCTAACCACGGGTCATTTAATGCTGTTGAAAATTCTTTTGCGGTTATTTCAATTTTATCTCCCGTATCCAAATCAATATGTTTTTCAGCCAATTCTTTTGACATAAACAGTTTCATTTCGGATAACGGTATATTATGGTCAATTACGTCATCTCTTTGAATTAAAATTCCTATATAATTTTCGCTTGACCTCATTGCTTTGTCATAATCAAGCCCAAGTGTCGAAAATTTATCAAAAGTAGCCTGAATTTTTACCTTTTTATTTAAAAATTTTTCAGGATTATTAACTATATTTAAAGAAGTTGTAACAAGCGGTTTTGTTTGCTGCATTTGCGAATGCGATTGCTTTGATTGAGGTTTTGATTTAGTATTTTGAACTTGGGCTATTGTATTTTCTTTTATTGTATCCGCATTTACAATTTTATTGCATAAACCCGTGCAAATGCTAAGTGATAAAATTAGCGCAAATGTTGAAATTATTTTTTTTCTCATTTTTTCCTCTTTAAAAACCTTACGAGATTAGTTTATCATATTTTTTATCTATTTAAAATATCAACTTCCCTACTACTTATTTCCAGATAATTTAATTGATTTATAAACGCAAATTGTTCGATTTGGTTATGAGTTAAAATTCCTTTATTAATAAGATTTAGGCAGATTTCATCCAGTGTTTTAACCGAGCCTGCAATAGTTCCGTTTTCATCTTTTCCGTATTTATTTATTTTTTTATTGCAGAAAATAATATCTTTATCATAATTTGAAACAGGCAGACTATCGCTTACTAACAGTATCTTATCTTTTTGTTTTGTTTTCAAAATTAAAGTTAAAATATCCTCACTAAGGTGTATTAAATCCGCTATAACTTCCGTATAAATTTCATCTTTAATTAAAGCGCTAAGCGCAATAGAGGGGTTTCTGTGATGAATGGGGTTCATTGCGTTAAATAAATGAGTTGCGCCTTTTGCGTTTTTTAAATTATCCCCTGTTGTGTGTCCTGCTTGAGTTATAATTTTATTTTCATTAAGATAATTAATTAAATCAATATCTTTTTCGGGCGCTACGGTCACAATTTTAATAATGCCGCTATATTCGCCCGTTAAATCTTTGAAATTTTTAACTGTCGGTTCTAAAAAATTGTTTTTATCTTGAATACCTGATTTATCGGGACTTAAAAAACTTCCTTCAAGATGCAGACCTAAAATTATGCTTTCATTTTCTGTTTTTTGGCGTTGTTCTTCAATTATTTTTTTAAAAATTGAAAACTGCCTTTGCATATTTTCCTTTTTATCTCCGACAAGGGTCGGGCAAATGCCTTTAATATTTTTTTTATAAAGCTCTTTTAAAAGATATTTCACTTCATTATAAGAAGCATAGTTAAAATCAACCCCAAAACCCCCGTGAGTGTGTATGTCTATAAATTTTAAATTCAATTTGACTTTCCTTAAAAAAATATTAAATTATCAGTAATTATAGTATAAAAGAGAAAAAATGTTAACAATTGTAAATAAAAATTTAATAATCCTAAAGTATTATTATACCTTTGCCGTTAATAAAAACATAAATACGAAGGAAAGGTTATAGTGGTATGGGATTAGCAGCAAGTCAAGCTCGCTTTCTTGGTTTGACGGCGAGAAAAAGTAATGTAGAATTTCAAGGTCAACAGGTAAACCAAGCAAGAACCGCTCTGGCAAACAGAGTAAACGGTTTGTATGACGAATATAATAATTTAAATGCACCTGTTCCGCCTTCAGTAAACGATTATGTAAAAACCTCGTATAAAGTTGATTCAACTCCCGAAGGATATGAAATTCAGGATTTTTCAAAAATTACGGAAGGAGAATACGAGGGTTATTATAATCTTCGTTTGCAATATGAAGAAAATGTAGCGGTTATTTACCCCTATACTTCAAATAATACAAGAATTACCGCAAAAAAAGGCGATACGAGCTACAGCGAATTAACTTTTGAAATCGGTTCTCAAGTATATCATTATGATGAAAATGATATTGAAAATTCTACAATTACCAAAATTACGGGTGATTATGAAAAATATCCGGGATTGGAAGAAATTATGAAACAAGCGGGCGTAACCGAAGGGACATATTATATGTATAAGGTTAACGGCGTTTGCTATTACACTTCCGAAAAAGATTTAGATAATACGGTGTTTGAGCAAGGCGAAGACGGAAAAGAAATTTATGCCGGCGCTTATACATTTGAATATCAAGGTTCTAAAAAACAAACTAAAATTATAGATGCGGTAGGTGCGCTTACGCAAGATTCCACAGGCAGAATACAAGATGTGAGAATTATACAATGCGACGATGACCCTGATTTGGTTAATAACGAATATTCAATTTCAGTAAGTCAGGAAGATGACCAAAAAGCTTACAATGATGCGATGAATGAATATAATTATCAACAACAGGTTTATGAAAAAGAAGTTCAAAGAATAAACAATGAAACCGAAAAAATCCAAACCGAAGACAGAAGTCTGGAGCTTAAATTAAGACAATTAGATACCGAGCAAAAAGCCCTAAGCACTGAAATGGAAGCTCTGCAAACAACTTTAAAAGATACAATTGAAAAAGTATTTAAAACTTATGATTCATAACAAGCTTCTTTCGTATTTTGTTAATCCCTGTCTTTTTGGGCGGGGATTTTTAGTATGCTTTAAAAAATCTTGTATTTGTACCGTTTTGTCCGATTTTAATTTTTATCGGCTTAAGGCATTTCGGACATCTGCCTTCATAAAATGTTCCTTGCTTGTTTTTGTATAATCTGCCGTATACATGACAGCATTCAAACATAACACCCAAAAAATTATTTTTCTTTTCTTCCATAAGTTTATTATACTTTAAAAGTTATTTAAAAGGCTACAATTTAGTATGTTTATTTGATTTTTCTTTGCATAATTTATGGAAAAGATGTAGAATATTTTAGTTAGTATTATGAGGAATTTTACCCATGGGAATTCATATGCAGGTCATTATCGCACTTCTGCTTGGAATAAAAAGAAACGGACATATATTCTTAGGGCTTATTTTTGGTATAATAATAGGTTGTTTTTTTCCGAGCGAACAATATCCCAATGTGTATAAAATTTTGAATTTTGCCGGCTCTGCTTTTATTAATATAATTCAAATGGTTGTTTTGCCGTTGGTTGTAAGTGCCATTATTATAGGAATTTCAAATATCGGGGATTCAAAACAGCTTACAAAACTCGGAGGAAAGTTAATTCTTTATTACGGGATAATTACAGTTGTTGCGGTAAGTGTTGCTTCAATTATTGCTCTTGTTATACAACCTGGGTTAAGCGCCAAAGGACTTATTCAGCCAGATATTATTTCTCATATTCAAGGTTATGTAACCGATGCCATTAATTATCAAAGAGATAATATTTCTCAAATATTTCTTGACGTAATTCCCAAAAATCCTTTTTCTGCCCTATCTGACGGAAAAATGATACCCATAATTATTTTTGTTACGGTATTTGCAATAGCATTGTCCAAGTCGGGCGATATTTCAAGACCTTTGGTTTCAATGTTTGAAAGTATTTTTGCCGCGACAATGAAAATTACGGATTGGATTATGTATCTTGCCGCTCCGGGAATTTTTGCGTTAACGGCAAGTGCTGTATCAAGTTTTGGCTTTGGCGTTTTTCAAAATATCTCGAAATATATTCTTGCGGTTGCGCTTGCACTTTTAATTCAGTTTTTTGTTGTTTATCCGTTAATGTTAAAAATATTTTCAAAAGTTCCCGTAACTAAACTCTACGGCGCAATTTCGGAAGCTATAATGGTAGCTTTCGGGACGGCAAGCTCTTCCGCTACATTGCCTTTAACAATTACATGCTGTGAAAAAAGAGGTATATCAAACAGAGTTTGTTCATTTGTTTTGCCTTTGGGAGCAACTTTAAATATGGACGGAACGGCTATTGTTCAAGTAATTGCGGTTTTATTTTTAACACAAATGTACGGGGTTGACATATCTCCTTTGCTGGTTATTGAAATTGCTTTACTTGCAATTATAGCTTCCTCAACTTCAGCAGGTATCCCCGGGGCGGGGATGATAACAATTGCGCTTATTTTAAACGGAATAGGTTTAACTCCCGAACAGCTTGTTGTAGGATTTTCGCTGTTATTCACAATTGAAAGATTTGTTGATATGACAAGAACAATTTGTAACGTGACTTCGGATGCCGTTGTTGCTTCAATAATTGCGGATAACGAAAATGAACTCAATTACGATTTATTGCTAAATCAAGAGTCGAAAGAACAGGGCTAGTTTGAATATAAAAATTGTTCTTGAAGGAAAATTAAAAGAAAGCTTTTTTCGTCAAGGGGTATCAGAATACAAAAAACGCCTCTTTAACAGAGTTGAAATTGTTGAGTGCGAGAATATTTTTGAATATATAAAAAATAAAAACCAAAGTTTTATTGTAAGTCTTGAAGTTGAAGGAAAAGAATTATCAAGTATAGAATTTGCACAAAAACTAAGAGAAATTGAAACTTTGGGAAACTATAGCGAGATTTTGTTTTTAATCGGGGGCGCACAAGGATTAAACAAAGAAGTCAGAGATAAATCAAATTTTAAATTTTCTATGTCGAAATTGACATTCCTTCATCAGGAAGCAGTTTTAATTTTGATAGAGCAGATTTATCGGGCTTATAAAATTTTAAATAACGAGCCTTACCATAAATAAAAAGGAAAAATAATGAGAGCAGTTGACTTAATTCAAAAGAAAAAAGACGGTCTGGAACACACTAAAGAAGAAATTGATTTTCTTATTGAAAATTATACAAAAGGTAATATCGAAGATTATCAAATGTCTGCTTGGCTTATGGCTGTTTGTTTTCAAGGATTATCAGACAGAGAAACCGCCTATTTAACCCAAAGCTTTATTGATAGCGGAGAAATCCTTGATTTTTCTGATATTTCCCCTTATATTGCAGATAAACATTCAACGGGCGGAGTCGGAGATAAGGTTACTTTGGTTTTAATTCCCATTCTTGCTTCGCTTGGGGTTTATACGGCAAAACTATCGGGCAGGGGGCTTGGTTTTACGGGGGGAACTATTGATAAATTTGAAGCAATACCGAATTTTAAATGCGAGTTATCAATTGAAGAATTCAGAAAACAAATTAAAGATATTAAAGTTGCAATTTCGTCTCAAAGCCCCAATTTAACACCTGCTGACGGCAGAATTTATGCCCTTCGTGATGTTACGGCAACCGTTGATAATAAATCTTTAATTTGTGCTTCCGTTGTATCTAAAAAAATTGCTTCAGGCGCTACTTCAATAGTGCTTGATGTTAAATACGGCTCGGGTGCTTTTATAAAAACCGTTGAAGAAGCACGTGAGCTTGGCGAATTGATGAAAAAAACGGCAAAACTTTTAAATCACGATATTGATATTGTGATAAGTTCAATGGAACAGCCCTTAGGACAAAATGTTGGAAATGCGCTTGAAGTAATTGAAGCGATTGAATTTTTAAAAGGGAACTATAAACAAGATTTATATGATATAACTTTAGCTCTTGCCGTTAAAACTCTTTTGAACTGCAAAATTGCGCAAAATGAAACCCAAGCACGTGAAATGTTTGATAATTCTATTAAAAATTCTTTTGCGCTTGATAAATTCAGAGAATTAATAAAGGCTCAAAAGGGCAACCCTAAAGTTATAGAAGACTACGGCTTATTTAATTTACCTAAAAAACCTTTAGAGCTAAAAGCAGACAAGCAAGGCTTTGTTTCAAAACTTGATGCAATTGAAGTTGCAAAATGCGCAAAACTTTTAGGAGCAGGCAGAGATAAAAAAACGGATAAAATCGACTATTGCGCAGGCGTAAGTTTAAATAAAAAAGCCGGCGATTATGTTGATAAAGGCGAAACTTTGGCAAGTTTATATTTTAATGATATTTCTTCCGTAAAAATTGAAGAAGCGCTCAAACATATAAATTGTGCTTATCAAATATCTGACAAAGAAATTGCACCCCCTTTATTGATAGTTAGATAATTATTATTTTTGTGCTTGACAATTAACTTCAAAGCAATATAATGATACTATACCCTAGGGGGGTACATACGGCTTAAAAAAGGAGATACAAATGAAAAAATTAGTTTTATTGTGTTTGGTCTTTTTTGCAATGATTTTTACGGTAAACGTAACTCTTGCCTGTGATTGCGGATGTAAAAAAGGTCAACCTTGCACATGCGAAAAATGCGACTGTAAAGACACTGCCTGCGCAAAAAAATGCGACTGCGACTGCGAAGGCTGTAAAACAGGCGACTGCTCAAAATGCGACTGCAAAGATTGCGATTGCGAAAACTGCAAATGCAAAGAAAAATGCGACTGCGGCTGCGAAGGCTGTAAAACAGGCGACTGCTCAAAATGCGACTGCAAAGATTGCGATTGCGAAAACTGCAAATGCAAAGAAAAAACTACTTGCGATAAAGAAACCTCTGCACCTTGCGAAGAAAAATGCGAAAAATCTTCTTGCGATGAAAAAACCTGCAAAGGAAAAAAATCATTTTTCGGTTTTTTAAAAAGAGCAAAAGGATGCCCCGTAGAACAGTAATATGATTGCAAATAAAGAGAAAAACATAAAGCTTTTAAAGATTTTAAAAGGCCAGATAGAAGGCATAATTAAAATGTGCGAAGAAGACAGATACTGCATAGAAGTAAGTAATCAAATTCTTGCAAGCCGGTCTATTTTGAAAAAAGTCAATTTAGATATTTTAAGAGGTCATTTTTCCCACTGTGTTAAAGAATCTTTAATTAACGGCGATGAAAAAGACAGAGATGAAAAAATTGAAGAAGTAATTTCTGTTATGAATAAAATCTTAAAATAACTATCCGACCTGCCTTTTAAAACTCCAGCGTGCAATTAAAAGACTTACTATACCGATTAAAATTAAAGGGATAATATTTAAAAATACGGTTTGAAAATCCATGTTTTTAAAATATATCCCTTTAATTATTAACATAAAATATCTTATAGGGTTAATTGCGCTCAAATATTGAAAAAATAAAGGCATATCTTCAACGGGAGAAACAAACCCCGATAATAAAACCGCAGGCGTTTGAAAGGCGAAAACTCCAAGTATTGCGCTTTGCTGGGTATAAGAAATTGAAGAAATAAATAATCCGACTCCGATTAAAGAAAACAAAGATACAAACATTGAAAATAAATAAATTAAAATATTTCCCCCGAAAGGAACTTTAAATAAAAGCGCAATAATTAAAGTTATAACAATGCCTGAAACAAAAGAAACAAATAAAGGGGGAATAATTTTTCCCAATAAAATTTCATCACCCGTTAAAGGGCTGACCAAAAGCTGAGAAAAAGTTCCGAGTTCTCTTTCCCGTGCAATGGATAGCGCCGATAACAACAAAGATAAAACCAAAGAGAGCATAACAATTAAACTTACGGTTAAAAACCAGCGGTATTCAATATTGGGGTTATACCAATTTCTGATTTGTATATCAATTGAATTTCTTTTGATGTTAAATTTATTTTCAAGCTCTGTATTATAATCCGCAATTATTTGATTAATATAACCTAAAATTATACTTGCAGAGTTTGTCTGCCTGCCGTCGAGTATTACAAAAATATTTGAGGGAGTTTGAGAGATTATATTTTTTGACAGATTATTTTGAATAATTAACGCACAATCTGATTTTTTAAGGTTAATGTTATTTTTAAGCTCTTCTTCGTTTTTACAAAATCTTACTTTTTTAAACCATTTTGAACAATAAATCTTAGATATTATTTCTCTTGAATAGTAGTCTTTTGAATAATCCAAGGCAGATATATCAATGTTTTTGACTTCCAGAGTTATTGCCCAAGAAAAAACAAAAAGCTGTAAAATAGGAGGCAGAATGATTAAGGCTCTGCTTTTAGGGTCTTTAAAAATTGCCAAAAATTCTTTTTTAATTAAAGCTAAAACTCTTATCGTGCGTGACGAATTAAACATTTTTCCAACCTTAAATCTATATTGTTATAAAAAAATAAAAATAAAATTATCCCTAAAATACTTAAATATATTGAATTTATAAGGACAATTTTTAAAATTGTTCCCGCCATAAATTCGCTTTGAATAAAGATAATAAAATATCTCGGCGGCATTATTGAAGTTAAATATTGAAAAATCTTAGGCATTGAACTAATCGGATAAATTAACCCCGATAATAATAAAGCGGGTAATAATCCCAAAGATAGCGCCGTTTGAGAAGAAGAAAACTGTTCTTTAAAAGATGAACTTATGGATAAACCTATTCCCAAACAGCAAAACAAATATAATCCCCCCACAAAAACCAAAATTAAATAATTACCCCTGAAAGGAATTTGAAAAATTGTGGTGCAGATAAAAATGTTAAAAATTAAAGAACTAATTCCCAAAATAAAATAAGGAATATATTTACCTAAAACAAAGTTTAATTTTGTGATTTTTGTTGAATAAAGGCTCTCTATTGTTCCTCTTTCCCACTCTCGAGATACAACAAGTGCCGTTAATAACATTCCTATTAAATTCATGGTATATTAAGTTAGTATGAATTACAGGGGA
>CANQAW010000014.1 GCA_947589525.1 Candidatus Gastranaerophilales bacterium | reverse complement strand
CCCAATATTTTAAAATACCTTTGTTGTGCATTTGGTGAGATAAAAAGGCTTGTTCGTTTTTATAGCGTTTTCTTATGTCTTTGCCTTCTTTGTAGAAGTTTTCTATAATATCTTGGTGTTGTTTGACTTTAAACTTAAATACCGAAGAATTCCCGATTATATCGTTTGGAAAGTCCCAGTCTTTTATAATGTAAAATTCGCCCTCTTGCTCAAAGAAACAGTTAATATTGTCTCTAATTACAATATCTAAATCCAAAAAAAGCGCTTCACCCTCTAAATCGGCTAAATTTGAAGTAAAAAGCCCCAGTTTTTTCCACGCTTTATCGGGAATACCTTCGTCATTCAGTTCAGGCAGAGGTCGAACTTCGATTTTTTCATCAAAACCTTCGGAATTATCCGTAAAGCAAACAAATCTATGAGGCAGGGTTAAGTTTTTTTCAACCATGTTAAAAAGACTGTTTACGTACTTTGCACCGAACTTTGTACCCCATTTTATACAAATTACGTTTCTTTGATTTTTATCCATTGTCAACTCCTATTTGTTAATTTGACGCATAGTCGGAAATGCAATAACATCTCGAATTGAAGGTGAATTTGTTAATAGCATAACAAGCCTGTCTATACCCATTCCCATACCGCCTGTTGGAGGCATTCCGTATTCAAGTGCCGTAATGAAGTCTTCGTCAATTTCCATTGCTTCTTCGTCACCCATAGTTTTGGCAATAGCTTGAGCCTCAAACCTTTGTCTTTGGTCAATCGGGTCGGATAATTCAGAAAATGCATTTGCTATTTCCCAGCCGTTGACTCTGGTTTCAAAACGCTCTGTCAGCCGTTCGTTATTTCTGTGAACTTTTGCAAGAGGCGAAATTTCACGCGGATAGTCTATTATGTGGCAAGGTTGAATTAATTTCGGCTCAATTTTTTCTTCAAATACCGCTTCAACAACTTGACCCCAGTTTAAATTATCATCAACATGTATACCTGCGCTTCTTGCAAGTTCAATTGCTTCTTGTGCCGTATAAACTTCCAAAAAGTCAATTCCTGTTTCGTCTTTGATTGAACCAAGCATTGTTTTTCTGTCCCAAGGAGGGGTAAGGTCTATTTCGTGTTCGCCGTATTGGATTTTAGTTGTGCCTAAGACTTCTTGCGCAACGTATGCAACCATATTTTCGGTTAATGTCATCATATCATTGTAATCGGCATAAGCTTGATATAGTTCAATCATTGTAAACTCAGGGTTATGACGGGTGTCTATTCCTTCGTTTCTGAAGCATTTTCCGATTTCAAATACTCTTTCCGAAACACCTCCGACTATCAGTCTTTTTAAGTATAGTTCAAGTGCTATTCTTAATGTTAAATCCATTTCAAGAGCGTTGTGGTGAGTAAAAAACGGTCTTGCGTTAGCACCTGATGCCGTTGTTTGCAATGTCGGGGTTTCTACTTCCAAAAAACCGTCATGAGTTAAAAATTCTCTTATTTTTTGAATTATCAAACTTCTTTTTTTGAATGTTTCCCGAACATCGTTATTAACAATCATATCTAGATATCGTTGACGATAACGGATTTCTACATCGGACAAGCCATGGAATTTTTCAGGCAATGGCAGAAGGGATTTAGACAACAGTTTAAAGTCCGTTGTTTTAACGGATAATTCGCCTCGGGGCGTTCTTCTTATTGTGCCTTTAAATCCTACTATGTCGCCTACATCAATCAGTTTTAATATTTTCATTTTATCTTCAGGAAGGTTTTGCTTATGTGAAAATATTTGAATTTTTCCCGTTGAATCCATTAAATCAATAAACATGCCCGAGTTTCTGATTGCCATAACTCTTCCGGCTACCGAATACACATCTTGTGTTTCAATTCCCGCTTCAAGATTTTCATATTTTTTCTGCAAAGTTTGAGCATTGGCGGTTTTATCAAATGTATAAGGATAAGGATTTATCCCCATATCGATTAAATCCGTTAGTTTTTGTATTCTTCCTTCTCTTACACTTGAAATTGAGCTGTTGTTTGTTTCCATTTTATCTCCTTGAATTAATTAAAAATCGTAATCCGGTATTAAGAAAGGACGTTTATCTTCATCACTTTTTGCGTATTTATCATAAATTTTATAGGAATTTTCTTTGGCGCTGTTATAAAAATTATCGTCTATATACTTTTTATAAATTTCATTCAAATCCCCGCCATAATTTCCCAGCGTTTGTGCATATTTATTAAGAATTTCTTTATTGTTTCCGCCCGCATAAGCTTTTGTTTTTGCATCCGTTCCCGACGGTCTTATTTCGACAAATTTGTCGCTAAATTTAAGGTAAGTTCCGTCTCCGACAAAAACAATATCTTCCAGATTTGAAAAATCAAGATTATTGAAGTTTGAAGATAGTATCTCTCTGACATTTTCAATTGATATTTTATTTTCATATTTTGCTAAAGCCAGAGCCAGATAAAATAAATCGTTTTTGGTTCTTTTTGCTTCACCTTCGATTTTTGCAAGTTTAAGTTTATTGATGTCGGGTTCTGACTCGTTGTAATATGAAATATCTGTTCTGACATCATATTTTGAAATTATGTTGTTTTCTTTATAAATTTTATTTAATTTGTCCGCAAGAGTATTTTCACATGTTGCAATAAGAGCGGAAGCTACTATTATTGCTTCGGTTGCGGATTTTTCCCTCATGGCAAGCGCAATTCTGTTATTGAGCGATTTTATAGGTTCAATTGCTCCGATTATCATTCCGCCTGATTCTTCCGCACCTGTTACCATTGCGGGGTTTGAACCCAGTGATATTTCGTTGTTAAAAATATCTGTAATTTTAATTGTTTCTTTGTTTTGAACATACTGCGCTTCAATTTTTTTAATTACGTTTGCAATTTCTTTAAAGCCGACGGGAGTGTTTATTACTTTTATGCCTTTAGATTTTGCCCATTCATCCCAAGAACGTGAGCTTGCGGTTGTTTTTACAATAAAATAATCCTTATTTTGTTTAACCGAATTATACCAAAAATCCATAAGCATCAAGAAAGATTGATTTGCTGAAAATACGCACAGTATACGATTTTCGTCAAGTTCAATTGTGTCTGCTCCTGCATTTTTTGCGCTTTCAATGTCGTTTTTTGAAATTATTTGAACAATATTTAATCTGTCATGATCGGGGTCTGTTATTAGCACAACGGTGTTTAAGGGAAAATTTTTTAATTTTTCCGAGTAATTTAGAGAATTAACAACGGGAAAATATTCTTTGCCGTTTTCATCTTTGGCGCTAACCGTAACATCAAGCGACCAATCATAGAACACCGAATTTCCGTTTTTATCTTTTTTAATATCCTTTCCGATAGAGTGGAAAAACGGGTCTTCTTGGATGTTAAGCCAGTAAAAAGAATTATTTATATTAAGTTTTTCCAAGATTTTGGACAATGTGTTATATGCACATCCGCCAACCGCATCAATAACGATTTTATTTTTTGAAGCCCTGATTTTATTAAGATTGTCTTCGTTAGCAACCCCTTTTTGAAGGTATTGGCAATAGTAGTCAATACCGTTGTTTAGTTTTTCCATTGTATCTTCGTCAATTAATTTGTCTTGAGAAGATGAAAATTCTATTTCATATACTCCTTTTTCGTCCACCGTGTTTAAAATTTCTTCAATTTTGCTGACAAATTCCATACTCTCGTTGGGCAAAAACTGGCTTCCTTGATTATTTAAGTCCTTTGTTGCATTTTTAACCGAAATACCGTGAGAACTTGTAATGTATTCGCCTCCGACAAGGTCTAATTTAAACGCTAAAAAAGAAGCAAGCCATATCGGGATTGTTTGCCTGTTTTTGGGTGTTAGAGTTCTGATGCCCAATGAAGCTTGAATTCTTGTAATTATGTCCAAGTATATTTTTGAATTGTATCTGACTTCGCATCCTGCTATTTTTACAAGTTTTTGGTCAGGGTATTTTTCTTTTAAAACCAGCACTTTTGCAAGCGTTGCAAGGGTTATTCCGATAGTATTAATGGGAAATCTTGTATCATGGGGATATAAAATGTTTTGAGGACCTCTAATTCCTGCGGTTGATACTAAAGCTTCTTTTTTATACGCTTCAAACCAGCTTTTTAAATTCAAATTTTCAACAAGTTCTTTTGTAAGTTTAAATGTAAATTTATCTTTATTTAAATAGTTAAAAATTTTATCATTTTTAATTGTATCAGGCGTGTTGTTCTCCACGCTATCCAGTAACATCTTTTCCAAATTCATAAAATATACTCTCTTAATACTTAACTTTTGTCATTTTATCATAAACAAAAGAATTTTTTTACTTTAATTTGCTTTAACATGTATTTTTTCGCACAGAGTTTTTTTGCCGGTTAATTTTTTGAATTTTTTTGTCCACCAGCCCAAAAATCCTTTTCTTTGGTTTAATTTTTCTTCAAAATCAATAATTTCTTCTCGGGAATTTTTTCTTAAAACAGGTTGGCAGATTGTAAATCTTATTAATGTTTCATTTAGTGTTTCACATATTGTCGGTATTATAGTTGCGCACAACAAACTTGAATTTAGCGCATGTTTGAATGTTGAGTTAAATGTATTCATTAATGTGCCGTTAATTATAAAGTTTGCAAGCTTATGTCCTATTTTTTCGTTCATTTCTTCTTGTGCACCGTCTATATCTTTTCCTTCGGACTCAATTAAAACTCTGTTTCTGTAGTCGTTTACAAAGAAATAAGTACTGATAATAGTAACAAGCGTTCTGGATAAGTTTGCAAGATTTCCTGTTTCCTGTTTTGCAAGAGCAATATTTCTTGTGTTCTTTTTGATTTCGTTTATTATTTGCGAAGCATTGTGCGAAGTTATTTTGCCGTCGGTTTTATTTTTTTCAATTATTTCATGCAAGGTTTGAAGCGCCATTTTCTTTAGTTTATCTATATTATTTCCGTGATTTGTATTAGCGGGTTTGAAAATATGCGATTGAATTGCTTTAATCGGCGCAGTCATAGGTGTGTATATTGTTTTAGGAATTTTTCCGATACCTTCAATTAACCCCGTCCATAAGAATACATCTTTTTTACAAGCTAATTTGGGGGTTGTGTAAGAATCTATAAAATCAACGTATTGATTTAGTAATGTTTGTATATCACCCGCATTTTCGGCTTGCTTCAGCTTGTTTACATCTGCTTTTAAAATACTTAAATCGATTTCATCCGTGCGCCTTGTTACTTTTTCTATAAAATCAATTGCATATTGACCAATCTTTTTTTGACTTTTGCCGGTTTTTATCTGACCTAAAAGATATATAAGATTGCACAATACAAAAAGCTCGGCAAAAACTTTTATAATTTTGTTGCAATGTTTGTGTTTTGGTGTTTTTTGAGATGCCACATTTTTGTATAGAATATCCATTGCCCCTTTGTTTTCGGTTGCAAACGGCTTAAATAAAGAGGCGTTGTTTGTTTGTGAGGGTGCGGTTTTTGTTTCATTTTCGTTTGTTGTTTCGTGTTTTCGTTTTTTTGCTATTTTTTCGGCTTGTTTTGGAGTCAGCGGGAGCAGAGAAACTTTGTTTAACAGTCTTGATATAATCTCAGACATAAGCGCACTGATTGCTATAGTTCCTGCATTTAAAAAAGTACTCTTTCTTGTTATTTTATCAAGTGCACCCAGTGTTATAAAAGTCAGTCCTGCCGACAGAAGCATTCTTGTCATTTCTTGTTTAAGTCTGGACTTTTGTGCTTTTTTTGCTTCCGTTTTATCATCCTTTTGAAGCATGGAAATATTATAAAAGTCATTTGAAGAAAAAATTGCGCTAACCGTTGCCGTTACGGCTCTGTTAATGGTTCTTTCGTCTCTTGTGGAATAGTTTTTTGCCAGATCTGCAATTTCCAGTGCGACTTTTGATTCAAATTCCTGATTTGTATCCGAGCATTGCTTATATACTTCAAGTATTTCTCTTGTCAGATTGAAAGCATGGTTTTTTTCTTTTTCTAAAGCCCTTGTCTCAAATATATTTCTGTGAGCAATTTTGTTTGAAACACTGTTTATAATGTCTTTTATATGATTAAAAATATTTAAAGTTTCAACAAGCCCTTCTTTGATTTTGTAGCTTTTAACGTTTAAGCCTTCCGTCTGCGATTTTCTAAGAAGGGAATCGAAGAAAAACTCGTTTCCTGTTTCGGTTTTTCCGATAGCGTTGTTTATTTTATTAACTATTGCGCTAACTCCGCCTTGTTTTTCTATAAATTCGTTCGTAAGTACAAATTCTTTTCCGCCATTAAAATTTATAGCGGAATTCCTGCGGGCAAAATCCTCTGTTTTGCTCCTCTTTCCGTAATGTAAATCTGTTTTTTTGTAATAATTATATAATTTTAATTTCATAGCATTTAATTTTAGCAATACATCTATAAAACAGTTAAAACAAAAAAGTTGCTCAATTCCAAGTTAATTTATATTTTTGTTAATAATTTGTATTATTTCGAAAAATAAATTATCTTTTTATTATGGACAAGTTAGGCAAAATCATAATAGTCGACGATGAGCCAATGGTCACCAAAACTCTTTCAATGCTTTTAGGGCTTGAAGGATTTAGCAACGTAAAATCGTTCAATAATCCTAAAACAGCTTTAAAGTATATAGAATCTAACGAAGCTGATTTAATTATCAGCGATTTTATTATGCCCGAAATGAACGGAATAGAGTTTCTCGAGTGTGCTAAAAATTTACAAAATAACATTACCACAATGCTTCTTACGGGATATGCCGATAAGGAAAATGCAATTCGTGCAATTAATGAAATAGGAATTTTTAAATATATTGAAAAGCCTTGGGATAACAAAAATTTGCTTATTAATATAAAAAATGCGCTTACTCAAACCCGTCTTAAAAAAGAACTTGATAAAAAGATTGTCGAACTTGAAAATGCTAACAACAAGCTGGAAAAATATTCAAAAAATCTTGAAGATATTGTACATGAGCGCACCTTGCAGTTATCTTTGAGTAATTCAAAACTGAATGCTATTTTTTCAAATTGTGCCGACGGTATTGTTCTGTTTAATCATAATTTAAAAATAATAGAGCTCAATAACGCTTCAGTTGCTTTATTTGGGCAAAGTAAAAAAGATTTGTTGTCAAAAAATCTTTTTGAACTTGTTGTCTCGGAGAAAAAACAGTTTTCCAAAATAGAGCTAAGCAAAAAGGAAAATTTTTTTCTTCGAAATTACGGCTTAATTAACTACAAAAAGGATATTAAAATTCCCGTAGAGATTAGCATTGCACCTGTTAATGACGAACATAACAATTTTTTTGTTGCCGTTATTCGTGACGTAACATATCAAAAGGAAACCGAGCGATTACGGGATGATTTTATCGCAACTTTAACCCATGACCTCAGAACGCCTTTATTGGCTTCAATTTCCGGTTTAGATTTTGTATTGGATAAGTCATTGGGAGATATTTCGGATAAGCAGTTAAATCTTTTTTCCGCCATGAAAAAAAGCTCTGAAGATATGCTCGGTCTTGTAAACACTTTGCTTGAAGTCTACAGATATGAAGCGTCAAAAACATATTTATGTATTTCCAAGTTTGATATAATAAAGCTTATAAACGAGTGCATTGAGCAATTATGTCCGCTTGCAAAAAAACAAAATATCAACATTTCTCTTAAGTCAGAGTTTACGGATTTGTACATAAATGCGGATAAAAACGAACTGCGCCGTGTTTTGGTTAATTTAATAGGCAATGCGATTAATCATTCTCAAAATGCTACTTACATTGATATTCTTGCTCAACAGCAAGATAAAGATTTTTGTTTAAGCGTTATTGATGACGGAATAGGTCTTTCTAAAGCAGACCGTGACAAATTATTTAGCAGATTTTCTCAGGGAACAAATCAAAAACGCTCTACTTCTACAGGTCTTGGTTTGTATTTGTCCAGACAAATAATTGAAGCGCATAACGGGAAAATTTTTGTTGAATCTCAATTAAATAAGGGTTCAAAATTTTCTTTCATTTTGAAAAATTCTATTAGTGATAATAAGGTGACCGTATAATGAATAAAAATATAAACATTCTTTTGGTTGAAGACCACGAATTTACCAGACTCGGGCTGGCCATGAAAATAGAAAATACTCCGAATTTCACTCTTTTGGCTCAGGCTACCGACGGAATTGAAGGTGTAAATTTGGCTCTTAAATACAATCCCGATGTTATATTAATGGATATCGGTCTTCCGAAAATGGACGGCATTACCGCTACCAGAAAAATAAAAGAGGATTTAAAGCTTGATTGTGCTGTTTTAATGTTTACTTCAAGAGACAGTAGGGAAGATATCTTTGAAGCTTTTAAAGCAGGGGCTGACGGATATATTATGAAAGGCTCGAGCAGTTTGAATTTAATAAATGCAATTCAAACCGTTTCCGAGCACTGTGCTTGGATTGACAGCGCTATTGCAAGAGTTGTTCTCTCAAGTATTCAAAATGAAAATGACATACTCGGCGCAAGCAATAAAATACGCAGTGAATCAAATAAAAAATACGGTCTGACAAAAAAAGAGCTTGAAGTGCTGGCTTTAATAGTAGACGGTCTGTCCAATCAGGAAATTTCTCAAAAGCTTGTTGTTTCAATTTCGACTACTAAAGCTCACGTTCATAATATTTTACAGAAATTGTATCTGAAAGACAGAACAAAAGCGGCTATAATCGCTCTTAAAGAAGGATTGGTATAATTAATGAAGCCGTTGTGCGCCGTTATTTTTCTTGTTTGTTTGTTGATAAGCTTGCCCTGTGATGCTTTCGGTTTTAAGAAAAAACCGCAGGTGCAAAAAGAGCGCATGGTTCAAACAAAACAGGAATGGCTTGAAAAAGCAAAATCCGTTCCTTTGAGCGACAGAGAGCTTCCTCAATTTCAACCTTTAAAATCGGATAAAAAACATTTTTACCCCGAACCTCATTATGTTTTTGAAAAGTTTAATACCCCGATTGCTTCAAGAGAAGTCAATATTGAAGATATAAAATCAAAGCTTGCGGTTATTCCTTATTTAATTTCCGACAGTAAATTTAACTATGTTGCATATCCCCGTTTTTATTTTCAAAGCGAGTACAATCAAATCTCCAGCGCTTTTTTTGTTGAAAAACTGGATACCGCCTTAAACAGAAAAGACAGATTGCTTAATTATATCCACAACCAAAAAACAAGAGTTCCCGTTGCGCAAAGCGGGAATGATGTTTTATATAAAAATCTGTACAGCGGATTATCTTTGGTTGATTGGAGCAAGGATTCAAAAAAGGTTTTATTTAAAGAAAAAATAGGTTCTTTGCTAAACGGCATTTATAAAACATATATGTATGTTTATTTTGTCGATGACGATAATCCTTATACAATCAAGCTCGATAATTTTGATAATGCCATTAAAAAGTATTTTCTTGAATGGCAAAACATTCAAATTGTAAAATACAGATACGATATTACTCCTCTGGGATTTAGTGCGGATAATGACGATTTAATTCTTGCATATTGTTACGCACTGGGAGAAAACAACGAAAAAGTCTTTCTGGGGCTTTGGGGTTATAATTTAACTACCTGCGAATCAATATTGATTTCAAAAATCCCGATTAAGGTTAATGTTTCAAGCAACGGTATTTTCCTAAAACGTGTAATTGACTAAAATAGTTATTAAGGATAATTATTTTTTGCTTATTGTTTAATAAAATTTAAAAATGAAATTATTAAACGCTTTGTTGTTAACGTTAATCGTCCTGTTTGCAAGCTCATGTAATACTGCGGATATCGGTGATGAAAATTTAAATTCCTCTTTTAATTATAAGCTTTATAAAATTTCGCAAAATACGGAATTATTGTTCCACGGCTACATAAAAGCTCAGCACAGAGTTACTTTGAGTTTTCAAAATGAAGGCAGAATTGTTTATATGCCTTACTCGACGGGTGATTTTGTCAAAAAAGGGCAAGTGCTTGCAAGGCTGGACGGTTCTTTATACGAAATTCAAAAAAACGAAGAAACGGCGAGACTTAAAGAAATGCAAATTCAGCAAAGTAAATATAACAAGTATTATAACCGTGTTGATATACTGCACAAAGCCGGCGCAATATCCGATAACGATTGGGAAGAAGCATTTTATAATCTTAAAACATCATCGCAGAATATTAATATTCAAAAACAAAAGATTAATTTAATAAACAAGCAAATTTCTTACAATACAATCGTTTCTCCTTATGACGGCTATATTCTTGAAAAACTTTCAGATGTCGGGGCTCAAACTGCGCCCTTTTCTCCGGTGTTGTCTTTAATTTCGTCAGATAAAACGGAAGCTGATGTCATGGTTGACAGTTCTGTTATAAATTTGCTCAAAATTAATCAAAATGCAACATTAAAGCGTGACAGCGAATTATACGACGGAAAAATTGCATATATATCCAAAACCTCGCTAAATTCAGGCGGTTATTTGGTCAGAATTTTTTTAAACAATTTAAATTCGGATTTAAAAGAAGGCATGAGTGTTGATGTTTCATTTGACGGCGTTAAAAGCAAAATTTTAATTCCGGTTATTTACTTGAATGTTGATAAAAATACTTCCGAAAAATTTGTATATGTAGCTCAATATATGAATGCTAAGCAAATAAAAGCACAAAAAAGAACCGTTGCCACGGGAAATATTAAAAATAATCTTATGGAAATAAAGTCAGGACTTGATGTAGGCGATACGGTTATTTATTTTTCAAATAATAATATCGGCAAAGATGAGGTAATCATTAATTTATGAGAAACAAAATCTTAATTACGATTTTATTTTTTGTACTTATTTTGACTTTTATTTTATGTAATGTTGCAAGTGGATATGATATTAAAATTACATTAATATTTGAAAATAAATCCGCATCCGATACGGATGCTCTTTGGGCAAATTATATAAGCAAAGTTTTATTAAAAAAAAGAGATATTAAAGAAGTTTTTGTTCATTCTTATTTTAATACTTGCGATATTTTTTTAAAATTGCCCGTTTTAATTTTTAATAAGCAAGCTCTTTATGCCGATGTAACGTCTGAAGTTTACAGTGCAATTAATAATCTGAATTTTAATAAGGAATATATCAGAGCCGTATTTGATTTTGATTACAAGAAAAAATATAATTTTTTATTAGCCGTTAATTCAAACTGCGATATTTTTGAATTTTATAATTTAATTGAAGATATATTTGAAACTAAGCTGTTTGGAAAAAAGATTTTTGATGTTAAATCAATACCCGATTACCCTTATTCAACAAATATTTATTTTAGTGATACATCATTAAGACAGTTTAAAATTGATATTTCAAAACTAAAACAAATTATCTTAAATAATAACATTAACCGTCATGTTTTTATCAGCGCTTCCATTCCCGTTCAAATTAACAGCAGTGTTAATTCGTCCGATGATTTGGAAAATATCGTACTGCCGTATAAAAACGGCGCATTTTATACGAAGTTTTCCAATGTTTTTAATATTGTAAACGAAGTTAATTATCCTCAAGGTACGATAATTTCATACAATAATTCCCCCGGTGTTCTTTTGGGTATATCAAGCAGGGTATATATACCTGATTTTGCGATTAAAAAAATTTTAGATAAAAAATTAACGAATTATAAGTTTTTTTCACAAAATGACGTTATACAAACGCATAAATGCTCCGTGATTTCGATAAATCCCGATAATGAGACTGTTATTGAAGAAATTTTAAATAAAATAAATTCTCAATTGAAAGACAACAATATTTTGTGCTTGCATAATGTTGATATAAGTAAGTTTTCAAAAGCAAAAATAAATCCTTCCGGATTGAGCTTTTTTGTTCAAAAAAAAGATGTTCGCAAAATAAAAAAATTTTTGCACAGTTCTGGACTAAAGCAAAATAAACCAAAACATATATATGAGTTTAGTTCGGATAAAATAGAAACTCTAAGGGCTCAAAGCGAAAAAATTCAAGCTAAATACAATTCCTTTTATGTTGATTATACAAAATTTTCAACATTACCGTTTTTTCAAACCGATAACTATTCTCTTGAAGAGTATTCAATATCCAAAGATGAATTGCTCTATTCTTTAATTTCAGCTAACGGCGGTTTGATTGCGGATTATTACAGTTATAATTCAAATATCATTCCAATAATTTTAAAGCGTAAGGGCGAACAAGCCGAAAATTTCGTTTACAGCGTTGTTAATAATGTTTTATACGATGTAAATAATTTTGTTAAAACGGATGTAAAGGAAGGGTTAAGTGAAATTTCAAGAAAAAACGGAAGGTTTTATGCTCAAGGCGTGGTTTATGATTAATTTTGCTTTTTCTTGTCGTCATCGTATTTGGCTATTCCCGTAAATTGGTTTTTGCCTGTTAAAATTTCCGTTATTTTGAAAGCGGTTTTGGGGACAATGATTGCTTGTCCCATTATTGCGACTAAAAGCCCGATACCTAAGTATAGCGCATTTTTGCCGTTTATTGATTTGGTATATTCCTGTATTGATTTGGTTGAATTTTTAAACCCTTCCAGAAAAGCGCAAATATCACCGTCGATTTGTGCTAAGGTTTCTTTTTTGACATATTTATTGATTTTTCCGTATTTACCGTATGTTGCGCATTTATAAATTTCTTGCGCCGTTTGTTTGCCAAATAGTTCTTCGGCGGTTTGCTTGGGGTTTATTTGTAATTTTGCAATTGCTTCGTTTATGGTGTTTGTATCTTTATTTGCAATGATTTCACTTACTTTTGGGGGAATTTTGGGATTTTTGGAAAATTTCCTGATTAGTGTTTGTATGCAATCCGCACAAAAATTATATAAAAATATTCCGGAGCCGTCTATTATAACCGTCTCTAACGCTTCATATTTATTCCTTGAGGTTTTGACACGTCCTAAAATCATCGGGGCATCAGGTGCAATTAATCTGAACGTTGCACTGTTTTCTATGCCGTCTACAAAAGTTGCAAAAGGATGTTGAATTATGGAATTTAGTCCGCCCTTAAATGAAATTTGCGAGCTTTTTTCTTTTTTTGTTTTATTTTTAAACTCGTTTATGGTATCAAATTTTACAATATTTGTATCTTTTTTCATTTTTGCCATTTTTCTTCTGGTTAAAGCTTGATTTATCAATGGCAATGCAATTGAAAGAGCAAATATGTTAAGCAAATATGCCGAAATTGATGTGGCAATTTTTGCTCCCCTTGTTTTTTTTATTAGCTCTTTCGGGTTTAATCCTGCAAAAATTGATGTTCCGTCATTTTTAAAATACCTTTTGGGTAAATCAGATATATCGTAAAACTCGCCTTTGTTTTTTTTGTCTTTAAGGTAATTTTTTGCCTGTTCGGCTGTTTTTTTAGTCAAATATTCAATGCTGTCTTTGATAGACGTGTTGCCCGCAGCAGCATCGTCAAGCGAAAAATCAATTGCCATAGGCACTTTTAAGATTTTTTCGCATATTTTATCTCCCAGCCATTTAAATGCGGGAATACCCGCAAGCCAAACGCCTGCCGACATGACTTCTTTTCTGAATTTTTCCGCACCTTCTAATATACCTCCTCGTTTATAGCCTTGATATGACCTTCCGATATCCGTCGGAATTTCAACTATTAATGCGCCTAAGGGCAGGTTAGGGTTGTTAACCGTATGTACTGTTTGTGTTATGCGAGAAAAATTGACTGTCAAAATATTTCCTTACAGGATTTTATTACTCAAATACAAAACGCTTAAAGAAAAAAAATTGCCTGACTCGGTTTTTAACAAACATTTAAATTTTGATATCCGGTAAGGTCGGAAATTTGTTTACACCAATGCTTAACTATTTCATTTTCATCTAATTGCCATGAAATAGGTTCGCCTATGTTTATGTTGACTTTTTGTTTTCTGAAGGGTTTCCAGTTGTATGTTTCTAGTCCTGAAATTCCGACAGGAACAATATCGATTTTATTTGTCTTTGCAAAATATATAAATCCGGGATTAATGTTTTCTATGATTTTATTTTTTCTGATACCGCCCTGAGGAAAAATACACAGATTATACTTGGCTTTAAAAACTTCTTTTGCTGTTTTTATGGTGGATATGCCGACTTTTTCTCTGTTAACCGCAAATGCACCTAATCTTAAGATGTTTTTTCTTACGTAATCTTTAAGCCAGCTTCCCGTTTGAAAGAGCTCCTGTTTTGCCATGTATGCCAAAGGGCGTGCAATTCCGTAATTAACAATGAATACATCCATGTATGAAATATGATTTGGAGCAATTATATAGGGCTTTTTTTCCAAATTTTTGTTTCTTTTTACTTTGAATTTGTAAAAAAGCGTACCGAATATGGGAAGAAAAAGAATATACAGAGCATAGTACTGGTACAATCTGGTTAAGATATTAAAATCTTTAGCTTTTCTGTGTGCATAATTTTCGTTCACTTTTTTACTCTCCTCTGATAAGTTGGATACTTCCTCGCACCATAACTTCATCATTGCTTCAATATCGTCATTATAGGGGATTGGTTTTCCTATTTTAACTTTCATTCTGCCCCTGAAAATTTTTCTTTGCTCTTTTCTTACTCCCGTTATGGCGACAGGGAGAATGTCGCATTTTAGAGTTTTTGCAAAACTTGCAAATCCTTTGTTTATATTATCTAAATTTCCGTCTTTTTCTCTTGTGCCCTGCGGAAATATTCCAAGAGCCCAATTTGTTTGTTTTAATCCTATAACGGTTTTTATTGTCGAAATTGAAACTTTTGACCTGTCTACCGCAAAAGCACCGAGTGCATTTAAGAAAAATCTGGCAACGGGATTTTTAAAAAGCTCGACTTTTGCCATATATGCAACATTTTTTTGGATTGCATGTATAACTATAAACGGGTCTATAGCACTTGCGTGATTAGATGCAACTATAAAGAAGCCTTTTTTGGGGACATTTTCCCTGCCTTCAATTTTTAAATTAAAAGCAAGTCTGAAATATGTTCCGAATACCAGTGTACATGTAATCCATTGGAATATGCCTCTAAAAATATTGTATTCTTTTGATGAGCGCTTTTGGTAGTCTCTTGGCATAATTTAATTATTTCCTCCCATTATGTTACAATTATACAGAATAAAATAAAAATATGATATAATTTTTTTAAGTAAAGGAGTTTGTATGAAAAAAGTCTTATTATTAAGTTCAATTGCTTCGATTTTTGCTTTATCTTCATGTGCTCAAGCAGACACAATCGGAGTTATCCATTTTGATAAAATCATTGAAAATTACACAAAAGTTAAACTTTTAAGTGATGAAATGTCGGATAAATATTCCGAAATTCAACGCTATTCTCTTGATAAGGAAAGAGAGTATAAAAAACTTTCTTCTCCTTTGGAGCGCAAAAATTTCGAGGAAGCAACCGCAAAAGAACTTGCAAAAAAACAAGAAGCTTATATGAAGCTTAAAGAAAGAAAAGAACAAGAAATTGATAATGCTATAAAAAATGCCGTTAAACAAGTTGCGCTTGAAAACAAAATCGACACCGTACTGGAAACAACGGTTGTGTTCTTTGGCGGAATTGATATTACGGATAAAGTAGTAAAGTATTTAAACACTTCTAAATAACAAAAGTTCTTTACATTGCGTTTTTTTTAAGATATTATGTGTAAGTAACTTTCGGAGGAATGCCGGAGTGGTTGATCGGAGCGGTCTTGAAAACCGTCGAGCATGCGAGTGTTCCGTGGGTTCGAATCCCACTTCCTCCTAAGTTTAGAAAACATAACAAAGACCGCTTTTATAGTGGTCTTTGTTTTTGTTCACATAAATTCGGTTGAATTAATGAGATGAGAACCCGCACAATACTTTAGCATTGTCTTGGGTGATAATCCTATGTCCGCAAATGACGAAGCTTGCCAAGTCTTATTGCGCAGGATGCAGATTACTTAAATTCCTTAGCGAAGCTCGGCTGAGCTATAGTAATTTAGTGGGTGTGCCACTTCCTCCTCTTTTATTTTGAATGTTATCTGTAACTGCAATTTAAATCAATAGTTTTGATTTGTAATATATTTGTTTAAGATTAATGCATAAGCAAACTTTCCAGATTTATTTTTAAAACTTTTGAAAACGCTACTATTTCTATATCTGTAACAAACCTTTTGCCTGCTTCTATTCTTTGGATTGCATTTTTATCCATATCAATTCCGCTAATTTGCATTGCGACGGCTAATTGCCTTTGCGATAGTTTTTTATTTTTTCGCAAAATGCTTATATTTTTTCCGCATATATTGTTTTTTCCATCTGTTGTTTTATTTATAAACATAAATTTCTTTGACATTTACTGGTTGTCATTTTTTTATTATGTGGTATTTTTAAATAAAAAGTGACATCCAGTGAGTGTCAATATGGTATTAAAAAAAGTTATAGTAATTGGAACAGGCGGACATGCAAAAGTTATTGCAGATATCATTTTAAAAAATAATGATACTCTGCTAGGTTTTTTGGACAAAGACCCTGTTCAAAAACATTTTTTAGGTTATCCGATTTTGGGTAACGACACTGATTATATAAAATATCGGGATTGCTGTTTTATTATTGGTGTCGGAAATTCAAAAAAAAGAGAAAATATATATAAAAATTTAAAATCAGTAAAATGGTATAAC
>CANQAW010000013.1 GCA_947589525.1 Candidatus Gastranaerophilales bacterium | reverse complement strand
TATTTCCATTTCACTATCATGTAGTATTTCTTTTTCATTATCTATTAATTCTTTTAATTCATCAGTATATTCTAAAATTCCATAATCTCTAAATGTTCTTGGAATACCATAATCAGCACAGCCAGTTAAATTATTAACATTACCTATATTTTCTCTTATAGTTTTATTCTTATTCATAGTTTTTTCCTTTTTAAACTCTTTTAGTACCATTAATTTAATTTTAATTCTTTTTTTAAATCTTCAATTGTAATTGTATGACAGCCATAGTATCTTATAACCATGCTTGCACCCAGATTGCCGAGCCTCATTGCTTCATGGGCGGACAATCCGGAACAAATTCCCAGCGTATAAAGCGAAACTACGGTATCCCCCGCACCCGTTACATCAAAAACTTCTTTTTTGTTATATGCGGGAATTTTTTTAAAGCTGATTTCATTATTTTCTTTCCGAAATAATGCCATGCCGTTTTCGCCTCTGGTCAACAAAACATTGCTGACATCAAGCTCATTTATTAATTTTTTTCCAGCACGAATTAAATCGTTTTCGTTTTTGATAAAAAATCCGACCTGCTTTTCGCAATCGGGCTGGTTTGGAGTTATGGTATTAACTCCTTTATATTTTTCAAAATCTCTTTGAATATCGGCAACAATGATTTTATTATATTTTTTAGCTTCATTAACGGCACAGTCTACAACGTTTTGCGTTAAAACTCCCAAATGATAATCGGATAATATAATTCCGTCAAAATCCTTAAGATGATTTCGAATATTTTCCATGACCTTTTTTTCAACATCGCCCGATATCGGCGTTTTGGTTTGTCTGTCTATTCTTACAATCTGCTGCGTTATACTTTGATTACAAGAACCCGAAATTCTTGTTTTGGTGGTTGTTTTTCTGGTTTTATCCAAAACCATTAATGAGGTATCTATATTATTTTCATTCAAAATTCTGATTAGTTCTCCGCCGTAGTAATCGTCTCCATACACTCCTAAAGCGCAGGCACGCCCGAAGTTTATTTTAGAAACATTATTTGAAGCGTTTGCGGAAGCACCCAAAATTCTCTTTGTTTCATAATGCTCCAAAATAATAACCGGCGCTTCACGGGAAATTCTCTCCGTATTTCCGAAAACCATTTCATCAAGAGCAAAATCCCCGATAATTAAAATACGAGGCTTAGCCAATCTGTCAAGTTTTTTAATTAATTCATCTTTTTTCATAAAATATCCGATAAGTTTATTTTATCATAAAAAGTTCTAATACAAACAGAGGATATTTAAAAATAAATGTTAAAGATTTGTCCCGAGTGGTACGACAACTAAAATGTTAAAAGAAAACTAATTAAATACACACCATATAACTTTATTGTCATCCTTATTAGAAGCTATTGAATACTATATTCAATAGTTTTTTTTATATTAAATATTTATAAAATATTTTTAAATTTTATCTTTTTGTACTAAAATTTTACTGTAGTAATAAAGACTTTTTAGAGGTTTTTTTGAGGAGATTTTTTTTAATTAATATACTTGCCGTTTTTATACTGTCCGCATCGGTATATTATGCCTGTGCAGATTCGGCTCCCGTTGATAAAAACAAAGTTATAGAAATAACAAATGAAAAAAATATTAATGTAAATTATGCGCCTAAAGATACAACCCCTGCCGTTTATTACTCAAAAGAAATTTCGCCGAAAGAAATTTCAAGAAAAAAAGAAAACGATTCGCTGTTAGAGCCGAAAAAACAAACCGACTCAAATAACTTGATAAATAAACAAGTGCAAAAACAACCCGTAAATCAAACGACAGCAGCACCAAAAACCCATGATGAAAGTTCTAACATAGTTATAACAGTTGACAAAAAAGCAAACAAAGAAATTAAGACACAAAATGAAAAAAACATAAATGTAGACGAGTCAAAAAATGACAGGACCGTTTCTTCCTCTTCAATTAAAATCAGCGCAATATATCCTGACGATTTAAGCAGAGTTACAAACAATTTCCCCGGATATCGAGGAGTTAATCAGCTTGTCATATACAAAAAAAGCTTCGGCAAAACCACGGGAACAAACGAATTCGGAAAAGAGGCAATAGTTGAAAACGGAATTGTAACAAAGCTTACCGGTGCTAACTCAATAATCCCGAGAAACGGTTATGTAATATCGGGTCATGGAAACGCTAAAAAGTGGATTAGCGAGAATTTAAAAATAGGAACAAAAATAGAAGTGGCGGACAACCTTTTAAAAGCCTATACCACAATAGACAGCTACAGATTTTTTGCAAAATATAAAATTGAAGAAGTTGAAGATATTTTAATTTCAACTAAACAGGATTATCAATTTAGGGATGACAAATTTATTTATTACTACTTAAAAAAAGCCAAACAACAATATAAAAAATCTCTTAAAGATAATTCCGAAAACAGTTTAAATTATGCAAAAGAGTCAATAGAAAGCGCAACTTTAGCGTACAGATACACCCTTCCTTTTCTGTCAAACGAGCTTAAAGGTGTCTGGATAAGACCTGTTCAAAAAACAATTCAGGAAGTCCAGCAAACTCTTGATTCCATCAAAGAAACAGGGATAAATAATGTATTTTTGGAAACATATTTCCACGGAAAAACAATTTTCCCTTCAAAAACAATGAGAGATTACGGCTTTGAAGTTCAAAATCCCGATTTCAACTACGATGCACTGGCCGTTTGGATTAAAGAAGCGCACAGAAGAAATATAAAAATTCACGTTTGGTTTCAAAGTTTTTATGTCGGAAATAAAAATCCTTCGCTTTACCCTAAATCCATTCTTGCTCAGAGACCCGACTGGCAAAATAAATCCAAACAAAAAGCGGATGCCAAAGGATATGTTTCCCATCCTCAAGAGCATAACGGATATTTCTTAGACCCTGCAAACCCTGATGTTACAAATTTTTTGCTTAGATTAATCGCTGAAATCTCGGCAAGATATAATGTAGACGGATTTAATCTTGATTATACCAGATATCCCAATGTTTCTAAGGAAAATTTCAACAATCAATGGGGTTATACAAAATACGCAAGAGAAGAATTTTTAAATATTTATGGAATTGACCCTCTTAATATCTCCCAAAAGGGCGATATGTGGGATAAATGGTGCGAGTATAGAGCTTCAAAAATAACCGATTATGTTGCAAAAGTTTCGGAATATTTAAGAAACAGAAATATAACTTTTTCGGCAGTTGCTTTTCCTGATTATAAAGTCAGTTTGCAGACAAAATATCAGGATTGGACTTATTGGGCTTCAAAAAAATACGTGGATGCTCTCACTCCCTTAATTTTAACAAGTGATGATGAGCTTGCTTACAGTATGCTTGAAGAAATTAAGAAAAAAGCGGGAGCGGACGTTGCGGTATACCCCGGACTTTTTGCAGGATTTATCGAATCTGACCCCGAAGACCTTTTAAGACAAATCCATATTATCAGAAAACTAAGGCTTCAAGGCATAATTCTGTTTGATTGGGCGCATTTAAACGCGGGGTATCTTGAAGTTTTAAAAACAAGCGTATTCAAAAATCAGAATTTTAACTAAAATATTCTTTACATTATAGACCATTTCTTTATTTTTTTGATATTATTAAATAAAGTTGGGTATTAGAAAGAATTTTCAAATGGCAGACAATATTGATATAAGATTAGACCAGTTAACCGAAGCGGTAAAGGGTTTGTACGCTAAATCCTCTACTTCTCAGGGCGAGATTTATAATGCGCTTACAAGCCTTTCTCAAAGATACGAAAATCTGCAAAATATCTCGAGCGAAAAAATAGCAACAACTTTAATAAATGAATTTCGAAAAACCATAGATTTAAAATACGGACAAACCAATCAATATATAAGAGACTTGGAAAACGCCTTAAAAAGCTTTATTGCAACAAGCTCGGCGCAAAATCCCAAAATGTCTGCCGAAATTACAAAAATAGTACAGGATTTATCAAACACATACTCAAAATTAACCAGTCAGGATTTAGCTTTACAAAAAATCTTTAATCTTGTTGAATCGCAGAACAACACAGGCTCCGGTCTTGAAATAACAAAACTGAGCGATAATTTTGTTATTTTTTCGAAAAACTTTGAAAATATTATAATAACTTTAAATAAAAATTTCGCTGATTTTTTGGAACAGGTAAAACAAAACTCCTCTAAAGAAGAAATTAAATCCGTACAGGTCGAACTTGATAATATAGCCGGAAATGTAAACTCAATAATCTCGGCAATTGCCGTTATAGATACAAAATATAAAGATTTAACGGGTTTAATCGGTTTAATACAAAGCAAAGAAAACGTTTTTGATGAAGCGCTTCGCGAGGTCAAAGGACTCGGAGATTTAATTAAAAAAATAAACGACAAGGTTCTTTCTTTTGACGTGAAAAAAGATGTTGAAGCGCTTAATCAGCAATATAACAATAAAATTGATTTATACAGCCAAGATGTCGGTTCAAAAATTGAAAACATAAAACAAGAAATACAAAAAATAATCGAAGCGTCGAACACAACCGAGGTCAAAAGTGCAATTCAAACGCTGGCAACAAATATAACAAGCGCCACAAGCAATATTCAAAATCTTTCGAGCAACATTACAAATACAAAAGATGAAATCAAAAATCTTTCAACAACGGTTCAAAGTCTCACGGGAGAAGTCAAAGATATACGCACTTTAATAAACGAAGAAGTTTTATATAAATCAAAACAATTTGAAGCGGAATATCAAAAATATCTTAATGCTTCAAAAGAAGATATTAAAATTCTGTTAACGGGTCTTGAACAATTTAAAAATGATGTAAATGAAATCAACCAAGGTAACATCAAAATCCTTCAAGAGCCTATCATAAAAGCAATGAACGAGTTTAATGAGCAGGATTTAGGCAAAAACATTAAAGAAATGAGCTCCACTTTAAGAGATATTTCTCTTGAAGTTCAATCCTCAATTCAAAATATGCAGTCCAATCTTGCAAATATAAACACTTCTCCCAGCCTTGAAATTTTAAATCAAATGTCTGAAGCAATTCCTGCAGTTGCCGATAAACTTGAAATTTTCAGAAATCATGTAGTTTCGGAAAACAGCATGCATTTAAACGAAATTAAAACTTCGTTTAGTGAAGCAATAAAGGATTTCAGAGAAAGTTTAAACAACGCAACAATTAAACTCGAGGAAGAAACGAGAAATATTAATTCCGAAAGTTCGGATGCCTTAAAGCTTGATTTACAAAAGCTTTCAGACTATCTCGTAGACAGTGTTGAGGCAATTAACGAAAAAATTAAAAAAGAATTTGAAGTATACAAAAAAGATTTTCAAGAAACTTACGGCAAGCAGGAAGAAAATCAGGAAAAAACATCCGACAAAGTTTCTTCTCTTGAAGTGGCTATAGAAAATTTAAGCACGCAAACTTTAGAAAAACTTTCGGACGGTCTTGAAAGTACAAATGCAAAAACTCAAGACACCCTGAATGATTTCAGAAGCGATGTATTGGAAAATATAATAAGCGCTGACAGCAAAACTCAAGATGCTCTTAGCGAAATTAAAAATGATATTAAAGCGGATATTCTTGATATTAATAAATCAATAAGCAAATTAAATGAAGATTTCTTTGAAACAAATCAGGAAAGCTCGGATAATATAAAAACCATAAAAGATTGTGTAATTGAGCTTGAAGCAAAAATCGAAAGAACCAATCTTCAACAAATTCATAACGCAAAAGAGTTACTTGAAGAAATTCAAACTAACGCTTTAAATATTGAAACAAAGGTAAATGCTCTTTCGGAAAATGATAACAAGGCTTCCGTTTTCGAAACAATTAAAAAAATTGAAGAAAAACTGCAAAGTATTGCAAAATCAAATGATGTTCTATACGAAGAATTTCAACTTGCAAAAGAAGATATAGAACAAAAACTAAAAGAAAATTCCCAAAGGGTACAGGAAATTCAAAATCAGGATTCAAGCTTTAGTGATGCTCAATCAAATCTTACACAAGAAATTAAAAGCGATTTAGCCCAAGAAATTCAAAAGCTTGAAGCATCAATCAAAAAAATTAAATCGCCTGATGAAAATTCATCCTATACTTATTCTTTGGAAGATGTCGAATCTGACTTTGCAAAATTAAGAGTTGCAATGGAAAAAAATCTTCAGGCAAGTGCGGAAATAAAACCTTTATTTGAAAAAATTATTGAACTAAGAACCGTAGGCGTTGAAAACATCAAAATAAACCGAGAAATTGAAAACGAAATCGGAAATCTTTCAGGCTGGCTTAAAGATACAAATTCCAAAATTGACGAACTGTCTCAAAATGTTGAAGATGTTCAAAATAATGCTCTTCAAGAAATTCGCTCTCAATTAATTCAAAGCGAAAAATCAAAACATTCGGCAAGCGAGTTTTATACAAAAATAGAAAATATTTTAAAACACCTTGTTAAAACAAGCCAAAATGCCGATGTTAAAATACAGGATACTCAAAAGAAAATCGGTTTAATTTTGCAGGCGCAAAGCGAAAGCTTTAATCCGTCGCAATTTATTGATATTTTCTACGAAAATATGACTCAAACAAAAATGCTTTCAAACAGGGTTGAAATAATGGAAGATAAAATTAATTCAATCCAAAGCTCTCTTGATAAATTAATAAGTTACGTTGAACAATAGGGGGTTTTATGAAAATAGCCGTTATTCCTATTGATAATCGCCCAATCTGCTATGACATTATTAAAGATATTTTGGCGCTTGATAAAAGTATAGAGCTTTTCATGCCTGAAATTGAAGCTCTCGGAGACTTAAAAAAACCCGCAGATATCAATAAACTGTTTAATTTTCTTCAAAACTTAAAAGATATTGACTACCTGATAGTCTGCCTTGACACTCTTGCTTACGGAGGTTTAATTCCTTCAAGAAGAAGCGAGGATGATTTAGAAGATATTAAAAAAAGAATTTTTGATTTTGTTAAACCGGCTAAAGAAAAATGTAAAAATATTCTGGGGTTTTCTTCCATAATGCGGATTTCAAACAACAACATAAACGAAGAAGAAAAACCATACTGGGATAGATACGGCAAAATGATTTTTGATTGGTCTTATAACTATCATAAAAACAAAATCAAAACTAACGATAAAATCCCCAAAGAAATTTTAGACGATTATATTAAAACAAGAAAAAGAAATTTTGAAATAAATAAACTTTATCTTAAGCTTGCGCAAAAGAATTTTTTCAATACTTTAATTTTTTCAAAAGATGATTGCGCGCAGTTTGGTTTAAATATTTTAGAAGCCAATTCTTTATCAAAAATTATAAAAGAAAATAATCTCTCCAACGTTTTAATTAAAACAGGAGCAGATGAAATCCCCCTATCTTTAATTTCAAGAGCTTTGACAAAAGATAAAAAAATAAGCATAAACCCTGTTTTTATTGAAGAAAATTCAATTAATTTAATTTCAAAATACGAAGATATTTCAATTAAAAATTGCGTGCTTGCGCAAATTTCGCTTTCGGGGCTTGGAATTAATCCGAAAGGCGATTTAACAATGCTTGTTAATAATTTTAAAGATGAACAGGGAGATTTTGTTTTAGGAGATAAAATAAATTCCACGGATAAAAAAATAAATTTCCCAAAAACTCCTTATTTTATAGCTGACGTCAATAACGCAAACGGAGCGGACAGAGAACTTATTAAACAAATCTTTAAACAAAAGGCGGATAACTTATATTCTTTTTGCGCTTATAACACAAGCGCAAATACAATAGGATGTTCAATTTTAATTGCACTGGTTAAATTTTTGGCTTTAAAAAATAAAACCTATAATGACAGCGCCTTTAAAAAACTAATGTTTATAAGATTTTTAGATGACTGGGGCTATCAAAGCATTTCAAGAATTGATATTCAAAAAACAAACGAAGAGTTATCTCAAAAAGAAGAAGAACTTAATAAAAACGCCAAATTAATTTCTAAATTTTTAAATTTTAACCCTAAAAAAATAAACTACTCGCTTCCTTGGAAGAGAAGTTTTGAAATTAGAATTGAAGTGCAATAACCATGCAAAAACTTGAACTTCTTGCTCCCGCACAAAATTTATCCTGCGCCATTAGCGCAATAAATTCGGGTGCTGACGCCGTTTATATAGGGGCAGATGATTTTAGCGCAAGAAAATCCGCCAAAAATTCGCTATCAGATATTGAAAAAATAGTTAACTTCGCTCATTTATTCAATGTTAAAGTTTATGTCACTATAAACACTATTTTAAATGACAGCGATATTGAAAAATGCACACAGCTTATAAAAGACCTCTATGAAATTAAAGTTGACGCATTAATTATTCAGGATTTTGCCATTTTAAATCTTGCGCTTCAAAATAAAATCCCTCCGATTTTGCTTCATATTTCAACCCAAGCGGATAATCGGGATATTGAAAAAATTAAATTTTTTGAAAATATTGGAATAAAAAGGGTTATTCTTCCTCGTGAAACAAATCTTGAAGATATTAAAAAAATAAACAAATTTTCTAAAATCGAACTTGAACATTTTATCTCGGGCGCTCTTTGCGTTTGTTATTCGGGGTGTTGTTATTTATCTTATTTTATAGGTAAAAGAAGCGCAAATAAAGGAGATTGCGCTCAACCCTGCAGAAAAAAATATTCTCTTGTTGATAACAAAGGTAAAAATTTTGCTAAAAATAAATATCTTCTATCTCTAAAAGATAATAATTTATCAAATCATTTAGATAAATTAATAAACGCAGGCGTAGTAAGTTTTAAAATCGAGGGAAGATTAAAATCAGAAGAATACGTTAAAAATCAGGTTTTATATTTTCATAATTTATTAAAAAACTATCCTCGAATTTCAAAAGGTGAAATAACAGCTGATTTTAGCCCCGATATATCAAAAACCTTTAACCGAGGTTTTTGTGATGATTATTTATTTAATAAAAAAGATAATATTTATAATTTTTCAACCCCTAAATCAATCGGAGAAAAGCTTGGAGCTATAGATAATTTATATAACGATTATTTTATTTTAAAAACTGATAAAACAGTTTCTTCTCAAGACGGGCTTTGTACAATTCAAGATGATGAACTAAAAGGGTTTTTGGTAAATAAAGCAATAAAAATTAAAGGCGGATATAAAATTTATCCTAATAAAAAAGTTTTCTTAAAGAAAAATAGCGAAATATTCAGAAACTTGGATTTTGAATTTAATAAAATTTTAAAAAATTCCAAAACAAAAAGAAAATTAAATATCAATTTTATAATTACCGAAAATAAAATTGAAATAACGGATGAATTTAAAAATAAAAGCTCTGTGGAACTCACTGATTTTGAAACTGCGCAAAATTTCGATAAAATGAAGCAAAATTATGTAAAATCACTATCTAAAACATCAGACAGCCCTTTTTCAGTAAAAAACATTATTTTTAAAACTGAAAAAATAAAATTTGTCCCTATTTCGATTTTAAATGATATAAGAAAAACTTTAATTGAAAATTTAAAAACGGAAATTTTATCAAAATATAAAACTAAAAAACAAAAACCGCTTAAAATTGCAAAATTCCATAAAAGCATCGGAGATTACACTTTTAACGTAACAAATCAAGTTTCAAAAGAATTTTATTCTTTGTGCGGTTGTGAAATTAAAGAATACTCTGTTGAAAAAACAAATTCTTTTAAAGATAAGCACTTAATGACAACAAAACACTGTTTGAAGAAAATATTTTTAGGCTGTGATAAAAAAATTGAAGATAAATCTTTATTTTTAGTTGACGAAAAAGGAGTTAAATATCCTCTTAGTTTTGATTGCGCTTCTTGTAACATGATAATAAATTCTCCTTAGATATAATATTAAAGCAATAAATTATCTTTAGATGTTTTATTATTTTTGCAAAGCCCAAAGGAGCAAAAATGAATATAGGCGCAATTAACAGCTTTTTTCCCTCTAAAAACGTTTTTCAAAAACAAAAAATTTCAAATAATCGTTTTTTAATTGAACCTTTAAAACTAGACAGCGTTTCTTTTCAGGGAAAAATAAAAAGAAACTTATCTAATCCTACAAAAGCTTCAAAGGATCTGGGTTTAAAAGCATATAGAGAAATGGAAAAAAATCCTCAAAATCCTGATTTATTTTCCGTAATAAAAAAAGAAGCACCTGATATTCAACTTGGCTCAATTGAAGAAGTGAGAAAAATTGTCCCGTATTTAAAAGACTACGGCGCTTATTTCAGCGGTAGTACAAAAGAAGATTTTTCCATGCAGGATTGTTTAATACTTGTTTCAACAGAGCCCACTGGGTCGGATAAAAATAAAATGATGCTAAGAGCGCTCGATATAGCGCATGAGTATACTCATTATCAATATCGTAAACAAGATATGGAAAAACAAACCGCAAAACAAATTTCGGACAACTGGCAATATTTCGGAACAATTCAGGCGATTGCAAGCCATTTTATATTTAATGTTTTTGATAACGAAATACAGGCAGAAGTACTTTTGCCGTTTTTTAACAACAGGCGCGATATTGCAAATAATATTATCTATTCAAGATTTTTGCCCTATGAAAAAGAGGTTGATAAAGAAAAAATCCTTGCGCTTGGCAGTTTTCAAAATGAAAAAAATTTCAAAGCCGTAGTAGATAAATATTTTGATATTTATTTTATTGCAGCAATTAAAAAATTCCAACAATACTCTTATGATGTCGATGCTAAAATTACAAACACCATCCGGCAAATAATAAACGAAGGAAAAGTTGAACAATTTAAAAAAGATATAAGAATTTATTGCGCTTCTATGGCGCAAGACGAGACAAACGCATACACAACGGAAGCCGAAGTTGCAAGAGAAATATTAAAAACCGATAAATCCCTTAACATCGACGCTTATCCGTGTTATTATCAAATGCTTCACGATGCATTTTTATCTTAAACATCAATGTTTGTTGCATAAACTGCATTTTGTTCAATAAAATCACGCCTTGGCGCAACATTATCTCCCATTAAAACATCAAACAATTCATCGCATAATTGTGCATCTTCCATGCTGACTCTTTTTAGGGTTCTGTTGGCCGGATCCATCGTTGTTTCCCAAAGCTGTTGAGGCATCATTTCCCCAAGACCTTTGAAGCGTTGGATTTGCATACCTTTTTGACCTCTGTCCTCAATTAATTTTGATAATTGAGTAAATGAAGTTATATCGGTTTGACCTTGTTCTGTTTCAAGCTTAAGAATTTTTTCTTCCTCAATTAAAAATTCTCTTATTTTAGGATATGCATCTTTTAATCTTAAAAATTCCTGCGATTTAATTATGTGCTGAGTAATTAAAACAGGCTCCAGCTCTCCTCCAAGCTCAATTTTTAAATTAAACTTGGTATTTTGCGGGTTTGATGCCAAAAAGACTCTGTAATCTTTTGCTTCATCAATTCCGTAGTTTTGAGCATGGTCTTTTATATAATGAGAAAGATATTCATAGTGTTCTTTCATTTTTTCTTCATTTTCAAAATCATTAGCCTCAATACCCGAGCGGATTAGACCGCGAACAATTACGGAAGGCATTTGATTTATAATCGGATTATAGAAAGAACGGTAGTATTTGCCCATTTCATACATTAAAGGTTCAAGTTTATCTTCGGTGATTGATTTATCTTTGGTTTTATTGAATAATTGAACCCCTTTAACCCCGCGCTCACGAACCATTCTGTCAAGCGCTCTGTCGTCGTACAGGTATTGCGTTTGTTTTCCTGCGGTGATTTTATATAAAGGAGGCTGTGCAATATACACATAGCCGTTTTCAAGAAGCGGGCGCGCGTATCTGAAGAAAAACGTCAGCATTAATGTTCTTATGTGAGCGCCATCGACATCGGCATCTGTCATAATAACAACTTTATGATATCTTAATTTTGCTACATCGACTTCTTCAGGATTTTTGGAGATATTTATACCAAGGGCTTGAATCATTGTTTTAATTGAATCAGAGTTATAGATTTTATCAAGCCTTGCTTTTTCAACATTTAAAATCTTTCCTCTTAAAGGTAAAATCGCTTGAAACATTCTGTTTCTGCCTTGTTTAGCTGATCCCCCCGCACTATCTCCTTCGACTATATAAAGTTCGCATTTTTCAGCTTCTCTGCAAGAACAATCCGCAAGTTTTCCCGGAAGTGAAGAAGATTCTAAAGCAGTTTTTCTTCTTGTTAATTCACGAGCTTTTCTTGCCGCTTCTCTTGCACGAGCCGCCTGCATTGTTTTATCAATTACAATTTTTGCAATTTTAGGGTTAAATTCAAGCCACTCTTGAAATTTATCACGAATAACATCATTAACGGCAGGAGTAACTTCGGCATTACCCAGTTTTTCTTTTGTTTGTCCTTCAAATTCAGGATTTTCGATTTTTACCGAAACTATAGCGGTTAGCCCTTCTCTTACGTCTTCTCCTGCAAGATTTTGGTCTTTTTCTTTCAGGAGATTATTTTTTCTTGCGTAATCATTGATTACTCTTGTAATCCCGTTTCTAAAACCTGTTAAATGGGTTCCGCCAAAGTGAGTATTAATATTATTTGCAAAAGATAACACGTTTTCGGTATAAGAATCAGTGTATTGCATTGCAATTTCAACGTTTATACCGTCAATAAGCTTTTCAATATAAATCGGTTTTTCAAACAATACATTTTTATTTTTATTTAAATGTTCGACATAACTTGCAATTCCGCCTTCAAAGTGGTAAGTTGTTTCTTTTTTATTCTTTTCATCGTGGAAAATTATTTTTAAACCTTTATTTAAAAACGCCATTTCACGAAGTCTGTTTGCAATAACGTCGCAATCGATTTCCGTTGTTTCTTGAAATATTTCAGGATCAAGCCAAAAATGAGTCTTAGTTCCGTGTTCGTCTGTCGGTCTTATTTGTTCAACCCCTGTTGTCGGTTCGCCTCTTAAATATTCTTGTCTGTGGACAAAACCGTCACGTGCGACTTCAACAATATATTTTTCTGATAGTGCATTTACAACCGAAGCCCCAACGCCGTGCAGACCGCCTGAAACCTTATATCCGCCGTCGCCGAATTTTCCGCCTGCGTGAAGTACGGTATGAACAATTTCAAGCGCTGATTTTCCGCTATCGGGTTTAATATCACAAGGAATACCGCGACCGTTATCTTGAACCGTAACCGAGTTATCTTCGTGGATTGTAACGTGAATTGTATCACAATATCCTGCAAGGCTTTCATCTATTGAATTATCAACGATTTCATATATACAGTGGTGTAAACCTCTTTGCGAAGTTGACCCTATATACATCCCGGGTCTTACTCTAACTGCTTCAAGCCCTTCTAAAACTCTTATATTACTGGCGTCATAGTGATTATTGACAGTTGTATCTACCATACACTCCCCTTTTGTTATTGTTTATAACAATATTGTACTATAAATAAAATTTTTTGTAAAAGCAAAAAGACTGATAAAATTAAATTTATCAGTCTTTTTTATCGATTTTTTGTTAATTATTTTACGCAAACGGTTAACAAAATACCTGCAGCAACCGCTGAACCAATGACACCTGCAACGTTTGGGCCCATAGCGTGCATTAAAAGGTAGTTGTTTGGGTTATATTCCAAACCGACTTTGTTTGATACCCTTGCTGCCATCGGAACGGCGCTGACGCCTGCAGAACCTATCAAAGGATTGATTTTATTATCCTTGCTTGAAAATAAGTTCATTATTTTTGCCATTATAACGCCTGCTGCCGTTGCAAGAGCAAAAGCGGTTACACCGAGAATTAAAATAAACAAGGTTTGAACGGTTAAAAATTGTTCTGCTGAAAGTTTTGAACCGACAGATAAACCTAAAAATATTGTTACAATATTAATTAAGGCATTTTGCATTGTATTTGAAAGTCTTTCAACAACTCCGCATTCTTTGCATAAATTTCCGAAAGCCAAAGCACCGACTAACGGGCAAGCGCTCGGTAAGAAAATTATACACAAAGATAAAACCAAAAGAGGGAAAACAATTTTTTCACGTTTTGTTACTTCTCTTAATTGGCTCATTTGTATTTGACGTTCTGCCTTAGTTGTTAAAAGTTTCATAATCGGAGGTTGAATAACGGGAACTAACGCCATATAAGAATAAGCGGCAACCGCTATCGCACCAAGTAATTCAGGAGCGAGTTTAGAAGTTACATAAATACTTGTCGGGCCGTCTGCACCGCCTATAATTCCTATTGCGCCAGCTTGAGGTAAAGTAAAACCAAAAACACAAAGCGCTAATAAAAGTGCTCCAAATATCCCAAATTGCGCAGCACCACCTAAAAGAGCAGTCTTGGGGTTAGCAATTAGAGGCCCGAAATCAGTCATTGCGCCAACTCCCATAAAGATTATCAAAGGAAATAACCCTTGGTGGATACCTGCTTCATAAACTATATATAAAAATCCGCCGGGTTCTGTCATCCCTGCTAAAGGAATATTTGATAAAAATCCGCCAAAAGCAATCGGAATTAACAATAAAGGTTCGTATTGTTTTTTAATACCTAACCACATCAAAAACAAACATATAACCAACATTATAGGATGTCCGAATTGATGCAGGAATTGTTCAAACCCCGAAGTTATTGTAGAATCCGGCGCTTGAACCATATTATATAGCCCTGTTGTTTGCCATAACTGTTGGAAAATTTCTCCTAAATTCATTTTATTCTCCTTCCAACTATCCTATAACAACCATAACTTGACCGTTTGCAACTTTATCTCCTTGAGAAACGTTAATTGAAGCAACTTTACCCGAGTATGGAGATTTAATTTCAGTTTCCATTTTCATAGCTTCAACAACAAGTAAAACATCGCCTTCTGAGACAACATCGCCCACATTAACTTCAATTCTTATAACGTTTCCGGGTAGTGCTGCTTTAACTTCTTTACCTTCGCCTGTTTGTGTTGAAGAAGTTTCTTCGATACCTTGTGTAATTGAATAATCGTAAGATTTACCGTTAACGGTTGCCTTGTTTGCTTCAATTTTGACTGAATATTTTTTACCGTTTAAAGTAACGGTGCAACCATCTTTATTTGTATCAGTATTTGTCGGTTGATTTTGTTTATCAGCGCTTACTTTATTTACTGAAATTGTTCCTTTGCCAAGTAAAAATTCAATACCTTTATCAACGTTTCCGTCCTTGCAGGCAGCGGAGATAAAGATATTTTCTTCCGTTGTTTCTAAACCTGCTTCAATTAATCTTTTTTTAGCTGCTTCGATACCTTTTTCAGGGTCTTTTTCATTGATATCAACAACTTTTTCTTCTGTCGGTTGAAGTCCTGTTTTTTCGCTTGCCCATTTAACAAGTTCAGGGTCAGGAGTGCAGGGAGTTTTACCAAAGTAACCAAGTAACATTTTGGCGTACCCCGGGTTTGCCTTATCCCAAGGTTTATCTGATATTGCGTTTAAGAAAGATTGTTGCGCGTAGAATTGAGAAACGGGAGTAACAGAAGTTGCAAATCCGCCGCGTTCAACTACTTCTTTCATATTTGCAATTAATTTGGGGAATTTATCTAACATTCCCATATCTTTTAATTGATTAACCGTTGTTGCAGTTGCACCCCCCGGCAATGGTGCTTGAATTAAGATAGGATTAACGGCTAGTGAAATCGGTGAAATCGGATAATCTTTCATACATTCTTTAAAGATTTCTTCCGTTTCCATAATCTTTTTAATATCTAAACCAAGGTCATAATCCGTTCCTTTTAAGGCATGCCACATTGAAATTATATCGGGTTGTCCTGTTCCGCCTGAAACAGGTTTCATAGCAAGGTCAATACCGTCTGCGCCGCCTTCAAGAGCTGAAATATAAGCATACAGACCTGTTCCTGCCGTTTCGTGAGAGTGGAAACGTATATGAGCATCTGAACCCAGCAGTTCACGGGCCATTTTAACAGTTTCGTAGACTTTTTTAGGATTAGATGTTCCCGAGGCATCTTTAAAAGCTAAAGAATCAAAAGGAAGCCCCGAATCTAAGATATTTCTTAAAACTTTTTCATAAAAAGCAACGTCGTGCGCTCCCTCGCAACCGTAAGGAAGTTCCATCATCGTAATTGTTACTTCGTGAGATAGTCCGTATTTTTTAATGGAATTTGCGCTATCTATTAAGTTATTAACATCATTTAGAGCGTCAAAATTTCTAATTACGTTAACGCCGTGTTTTGCAAACATTTTGGCATGAAGGTCAATGATATCTCTCGGTTGAGAATTAAGCCCGACAACATTTACACCGCGTGCAAGAGATTGAAGTTTAACTTCAGGGCCGACTGTGGCTCTTATTTTATCCATTGTTTCAAAAGCATTTTCACCACAGAAAAATATAGGCGCTTGAAATCTTGCTCCGCCTGCCGTTTCAAAGTGTTTAATTCCTGCGTTTACTGCTGATTCCAGTGCAGGTAAAAAGTCATCAACAAGAACTTTTGCTCCGAATACCGATTGGAAACCGTCACGAAAGGACGTATCCATAACTTTAATTTGTTTTTTTGCCATTTTATTATCCTCTTTATCCTATATATTTTATTTTTGAACTGCAAGCGCAATCGCAAGCGCTATTTCAGATTCATCCTGAGATATTTTTTTAGGAGTTTTAACTTCTTCAACAGCAACAGGGCATAATTTATCAACAACTCTTATTACCCTTGTTGCAATCATAATTGCAAAAATTAAAATAACAAGAAATGAAAAAACAACTCCCATTCCGACAACCATTGTAGTCAGTCCCGTTGTCCAAAGTTCAGTATCTAACATAGCGTTTTCTCCTTTATTCCGTTTAATAAAAATTCTTCGTAATTATTTTCAAAATTATCTAAAAATCTGTTTAAAAATTCTTTTTTATCGACATTTTTTCCGCTTTCAAGATAAATTGAAGTAGCAGGAATATCGATATTTTTAATATCTTCTTTATCTAAATTTAAATTTATTCCGCACCCTAATACCACTCCTTTAAATTGAGCTCCGATAAATTCGCTTTTAGCTAAGAAACCTGCGATTTTTTTACCTTCAATTAAAATATCGTTTGGGAATTTAAAAACAGGGTTTAGATTATATTCTCTTAAAGTCATTGCGCCGATTTGGGCAACGTATCTTGTGAGTTCGTCTAAATGAGTTATGTTTTGCGGTTTTAAAACGATTGAAATATAGATATTTCCGCCGTTTTTATCCGTTGAATACCATTTTCTCTCAAACTGACCGTGTCCTTGCGATTGCGTTTCGCAAGAAATAATATCAAAGTTGTTAAGTTCCTCTAAATGCTGACGAGCATAAGTATTTGTTGAATCAAGCTCATCGAAATTAATGATTGCGCGCATATAAAAATCATAACAAAAACAAAAATTTTAACAAACGATATAAAATTATTTGAATTAAAATTTTAAAATTATAAAGTCAAATTTCTTAATTCGTCTGTTAAAAATTGATTTTCTTCTTTTGATTTAACAGCAATTCTTATATATTGCCCGCCTTCAAACCCTTTTTTATTTTCAAGATTTTTAATAAGA